>SDZE01000006.1 GCA_004173095.1 Bradyrhizobiaceae bacterium | reverse complement strand
AAATATGGCGAGGATTTCGACAACCGGCAGGAGCAGTTCGCCAGAGCGCTGCCACAGTCAGGGCTGCCGCCAGCAGTGCAGGACGACATCGAAGCGGCGATGAAAGCGTACAGCCACAGCTTTGCCGGATTTCAGGTCACGCAGAGTCTGCTCAATGACGAGATCGCCGATTTCGCCACCGTGTTCCAGCGCAACCGTCCGGGGCTCGACGAACTGATCAAGACCGCCGATGACCGTTACAGCCGCGCCGGCGCACGTGCCGCCGAGGTGCGGCAGATCATGACCTGGGCGATCGCCGGCGCGACGCTGCTGATCGGCCTGCTCGCCGCGATCTTCGGCCAGCGCATCGCCAATGCGGTCGCCGGCATGACACGCGCCATGCAAGAACTCGCAAAGGGCGATTTTACGGTGGTGCTGCCCGGGCTCGATCGCGGCGACGAGATCGGCGCGATGGCGCGCGCGGTCGAGAATTTCAAACGGGTGGCGCGCGAGAAAGCCGAAGCGGAAACCCGCAACAAAATGCGGGAAGTTGCCGAAGCCGCCGAGACGCGTCGCTCGGATATGGCCGATGTCGCGGATCAGTTCGAGCGTGAGGTCGGCCGCATCATCGAACTGGTGGCGGCGGCATCGGCCGAACTGGAAACCGAAGCCGGCTCGATGTCGCAGACCGCGAGCGATGCGCAGGCCTTGAGCGTGCGCGTGGCGCAGGCATCGGAGGAGACATCGTCCAGCGTGCAGTCCGTGGCGTCGGCGAGCGAGGAGATGGCGGCATCGGTGGTGGAGATCGGCCGCCAGGTTCAGGCATCGTCGCAGATCGCGGGCGAGGCGGTGGAGCAGGCGCGGATGATGGACAGCCGCGTGGCGCTACTGGCTGCAGCGGCGACAAAGATCGGCGATGTCGTGCAGTTCATCTCGGGCATCGCGTCGCAGACCAACCTCCTGGCGCTGAATGCGACCATCGAGGCAGCGCGTGCGGGCGATGCAGGGCGCGGTTTTGCGGTGGTCGCATCCGAGGTAAAGGCGCTGGCTGCGCAGACATCGAAAGCGACGGACGAGATTTCGAAGCAGATCTCCGATATCCAGTCGGCGACGCAGGACTCGGTGAGAGCCATCGCCGCCATCGGCGGCACCATCAACAGGATGTCGGAAATCGCCTCCTCGATCGCTTCCGCAGTCGAGCAGCAGAGCGCCTCCACCCAGGAGATCTCGCGCAATGTGCAGCATGCGGCGCAGGCAGTGATCGAGGTCAGCGCCAATATCGCACAGGTCGAGCGTAGCGCCAGCGATACCGGCACGGCGTCGGGTCATGTGCTGACCGCGGCGCAGTCGCTGTCGGGAGATAGCACGCGGCTGAAGAGCGAAGTCGGCGTATTCCTGCAGCGGGTGAGAGCGGCGTAAGGTGCCGATTCCGCGCCTGTCATCGCCCACTTTTGTGGGTGATGACAGTTCGAGATCAAGGCGGCCTACGCCCCCGTCACCCGCCAGATCACATCGCCGACGTCATCGGCGACCAGGAGCGATCCATCCGGCCCGAGGGTGACGCCGACGGGGCGGCCATACGAGACCTTCTCATCCGGCGCGAGAAAGCCCGACAGGATGTCGCGCGGCGGGCCTGATGGCATGCCGTTCTCGAACGGAATGAACACGACCTTGTAGCCCGAGAGCTTGCTCCGATTCCACGAGCCGTGCTGGCCGATCACCATGCCGTCGGGGAAGCCGGGCAATGTGCCTGCCGGCATCCAGCACAGGCCCAACGATGCCGTGTGGCCCCCCAGCGCATAGTCGGGCTTGATCGCGGTGGCGACCAGCGCCGGATCCTGCGGCACACGGTCGTCCACGATCTGGCCCCAATAGCAATACGGCCAGCCATAGAAGCCGCCGTCTTTCACCGATGTCAGATAGTCCGGTGGCGTTTCGTCGCCGATGCCGTCGCGCTCGTTGACCACGGTCCAGAGCGCCTTCGTATTGGGCTCGAAGGCGAGGCCGACGGGATTGCGCAATCCGGCGCCGAAGATGCGATGATCACCGGTGGCGATATCGAGCTCGTAGACGGCGGCGCGACCCTTCTCGACCTCCATGCCGTTGTCGGCGATGTTGCTGAGCGAGCCGACGCCGATATAGAGCTTGGTGCCATCGGGGCTCGGCAGGATGCTGCGGGTCCAGTGGCCGCCGGTGCCGAACGTCGTGAGCTTGCGGCCCTCTGCAGTGATCCTGTCGGCGCCCTGCGTGTAGGGGAATGCGACGACGCCATCGACGTTGC
>SDZE01000292.1 GCA_004173095.1 Bradyrhizobiaceae bacterium | reverse complement strand
GCCAGCGCGAGGTCCTTGTAATATTGCGACCGATCGCCGGCGACACCGGCCCGAATGGCGTCGAAGACCTCCATCGGCAGGCCTTCCGGATTGGCCTCCGTCTTCAGCATGATGGGCGGAACGGCGGCGATCAACACAGCCTTCTTGACCCGCTTGGTGCCGTGGCGCCCGATATAGCGCGCCACCTCGCCGCCGCCGGTGGAATGCCCGACCAGGGTGACGTCCTTCAGCTCCAGCGCTTCGATCACCGCGGCGAGATCGTCGGCATAGCCGTTCATGTCGTTGTTGTTCGACGCCTGGCTGGAGCGGCCGTGACCGCGGCGGTCATGGGCGACGACGCGGTAGCCGTGCTTCGCCAGAAACAGCATCTGGCCGTCCCAAGCATCCGCGTTCAGCGGCCAGCCGTGCGAGAAGGTCACGACCGGCCCGCTGCCCCAATCCTTGTAATATAGTTCGGTGCCGTCTTTCGCGGTGATGGTGCTCATGGTCCGATGTCCTGTTTTGGCGTGGGTGGGGAGTTGGTCATGAAGGCCGGCCGTCTTGCTGGAGGCCGTGTCGGGAAATGTCGATGCAAGGGCCGTGATGGCTGCGCCCGCCAAAACGTGGCGGCGTGACGGTGTCGAAGGGGAAATGGTGTCGCTCATCATCATGATCTCGGTGAGAGGGAGATGGATCAGTGTCCGAGCCAGTCGTCGAGGTGACTGGCGCCGATGCGAGCGCCGGCATCTGGCGTCAGCGAACGATCGTCGACGGGGGTGCCGAAATAGCCGACATGGATGTCAGCGATCACCGGTCGGGGATCCTGTTTCGACGTCAGATATTTGCGCCCGAGCACATCCAGCGGAAATGGGGCGGGTCCGGCGATTTCGACCGTGTCGTTGAGCGGCGTGCCGAGTGCCAGTTCCACCAGCGCTGCTGCAACGTCGGCGGCAGCCACTGGCTGGATCATCGCCGGCGGCAGTTTGATCACGTCGCCAGCGGCGCCGCCCTCAACGATGGCCGGGATGAATTCGAAAAACTGCGTCGCGCGCAAGATGGTGTAGGGCATGCCGGACGTTTTGATCAGGTTCTCCTGCACCAGTTTGGCCTTGAAATAGCCGCTGGCCGTGAGCCGCTCGGTGCCGACCACCGACAGCGCGAGATGATGCCGCACGCCCGCGGTCCGCGCCGCGGCGAGCAGGTTGCGGCCGGACGTCTCAAAGAATGTCATCACCGGTCCATCTTCGAAGGACGGGGCATTGGCGACGTCGATGACAACCTGGGCGCCCGACAGTGCGCCCGCGAGGCCCTGGCGTGTGAGCGTATTGACCCCGGTGGATGGAGAGGCGGCGATCACCTCGTGCCCGAGATGTTTCAGACCTAGCACGACCTTGCTGCCGATCAGGCCGCTGCCGCCGATGACGACGAATTTCATGGCAATCTCCGTGGCGTGGCGGCCGCTGCGGTCGCCGTTGCACCAGCGGACAATGCTCCCACTGGAGCCCAGAGACTTTGTCGCTGGCTTGATGATCGATTGGTTTCCGTCTGGATTTTCGTCCAAATGCGTCCAAGCTCCGATTTTACCGCTCATCCGGACGTGCTAACGAACCGTTCAAAGGGTGGGTGCCGTGCCTCAGGCCGCTGCACGCTTTGTCGGTGAATTGGAGAGATCTTTGCCGTATGCGTTCGCAGGATTTGTCCTCGACCCCGACCGCAGAGAACTGACGCGCGGTGCGGACAGAATTGCGATCACGCCGCAGGCTTTCGATCTGCTGCTGCATCTGGTCGACAATCGCGATCACGTGGTCAGCAAAGACGCGCTGCTCGATGCCGTCTGGTCCGGCCGCATCGTATCGGAATCGACGCTGGCCAGTCACATCAATGCGGTCCGCAAGGCGGTGGGCGACAGCGGCGGCGAACAACACCTGATCAGGACCGTGCCTCGCAAGGGTTTCCGCTTCGTGGCTGATGTCAGTGAGCTGCTGACGCGACCAGAAACGGCCGTCGAGCCGGCGCAGGCGGTGGCTGGCGTCGCCCTGCCATTGCCGGACCGGCCGTCGATCGCGGTGCTGCCGTTTCTCAATCTCAGCGGCGATCCGCAGCAGGACTACTTCGTCGATGGTGTCGTCGAGGACATTATCCTGGCGCTGTCGCGCATCCGCTGGCTGTTCGTCATCGCGCGCAATTCGAGCTTCACCTATCGAGGGCGCGCGGTCGATGCCCGGCAGATCGGTCGCGAGCTCGGCGTCCGCTATCTGCTCGAAGGAAGCGTCCGCCGGACCGCTAACCGCGTGCGGAT
>SDZE01000514.1 GCA_004173095.1 Bradyrhizobiaceae bacterium | reverse complement strand
CCCAGCCCCGGTGGTCCGACGGACGGCGCTCCGCGTCGGCTTGGCGCTGTTGATCAGCGTTTCGGTCCCGGCGCTCGAAGCCGGCGCCGCCGGCACTGCTGACACCTCCAGGACCAGCCAGACTGCGAAAGATACCGCGGCGAAGCCCGCCAGCGGCAAAGCTGCTGGTTCAAAGCCGGCCAGCGCCAAGCCGACTAGTTCGAAGACGGACAGTGCCAAGTCTGCTGCAAAGCCCGCCACGACCAAACCGGCTACGGCCAAGCTGCCCGCCGACAAGCCGACCGCACAAGCTCCTGCAGCCAAATCGACCGCGGCCAAACCGGCAGCGACGGGTTTGGTCGCGGCGGGTTTCGTCGCTGCCGGCAAGCCTGCCACGGCCCCCGTGCGGCAGACGGGCTCAGTCGATCCGGCGCCAGTGCTTCAGCCGGCCACCCGCCAGCACGCCGTTACTCCTCCTGCGGCGAAGAAGCCAACGGTCCGCGCTGCAGTGGCCGCCACCAGTTCGACGTCGCAAGCCGACGCCCAGGCGCTGGAGAACGTCATCGAACTCGTCCGCAAGGGCAAAAGCAGCGAAGCCGGTCAGGTCGTGCAGACCATCGGCGATCCCGTCGCGCGCAAGCTCGGCGAATGGATCTATCTGCGCAGCGAAAACAACGGTGCGTCGGTCGAGCGCTATCGTGCGTTCTTCACCGTCAATGCAAGCTGGCCATCCCAGACCTTCCTGCGTCGCCGCAGTGAAGCCGCTCTGTGGGACGACCGACGCGACGACAGCACGATCCAGTCCTATTTCGAAGACGAGAAGCCGATCTCGGCGAAGGGCAAGTTCGCGCTGGCCAAGTCGCTGCTCGCACGCGGCGATCGCGCCACTGCCGAACGGCTCGTGCGCGATGCCTGGCGCAACGATCCGATCTCCGGCGACACCGAGAACATGGCGATCGACATGTTCGGCGCACTGATCACGCCCGGCGATCACAAGGCACGCATGGACATGCTGCTGTATGGCAGCGACGGCGACCCCGGCATGCGCTCGGCCAAACGCCTCGGCGGCGCGCAGATGGCACTCGCGCGCGCGCGCATCGCCGTCACCAAGAAGGCGCCGAACGCAAAGGCGCTGCTCGATGCCGTGCCGTCGGAATTGCACAGCGATCCCGGCTACCTGTTCAGCCGCATTCAGCAGCTGCGACGCGAAGACCGTTTCACCGAGGCCGCACGCCTGATGTCGGCCGTGCCGAAAGATATCAGCCGGCTGCACAATCTCGATGAATGGTGGATCGAGCGTCGCCTGCTGTCGCGAAAACTGCTCGACGTCGGCGAACACCGCGCCGCTTATGTCGTCGCGCGCGATGCTGCATTACCCGCACGCGACATCTACAAGACCGAGCAGGAATTCACCGCGGGCTGGATCGCGCTACGCTTCCTGAAGGATCCAGCGACAGCCGCACAGCATTTTGCGCGCATCGGTGTCGGCAGTGTTAACCCGACCGCCCTGGCCCGTGCCGGCTATTGGCAGGGTCGCGCTGCGGAAGCCGCCGGCCGCTCGCAGGAGGCGCGGGCCGCCTTTACGCGCGCAGCGGAGCAATCGACCAGCTATTATGGTCAGCTCGCACGCGCCAAACTGGGCTTGCCGCAACTCGATCTCAGCGGCGCGCTGACGGCACGCGCCCGCGGCCTCGATCGGCTGGAGATCGTGCGCGCGGTGCAGCTGCTGTATGCGATCGACGAGAAAGAGGTCGCTATCCCCATCCTGGCCGATGTCGGCGAGAACGGCGATCCGGAAGCAGTGCTCGGCCTCAGCGAGCTCGCGCAGCAGAACAAGGATGCCCGCGGCACGTTGCTGGTCGGCAAGGCCGCGCTCAATCGCGGCCTGCCGTTCGATCATTACGCCTATCCGACCAACGGCATCCCGAGCTATCGGCCAGTCGGCCCCGAAGTCGAACCCGCCATCGTCTATGCGATCGCGCGCCAGGAAAGCGCGTTCAACCCGGCCGTGGTGTCGCCGGCCCAGGCCTACGGCCTGATGCAGGTGACGCCGGGCGCCGCGCAATATGTCGCCAAGCGCCATGGCGCCACCTACGATCTCGCACGGCTGAAGAACGACTCGACCTACAATGCAGCACTCGGCGCCGCCGAACTCGGCGGTTTACTGGAAGACTATCGCGGCTCCTACATCATGACTTTCGCGGGCTACAATGCAGGCCGCGGCAGCGTGCGCAAATGGATCGAGCGCTACGGCGATCCGCGCGATCCCAATGTGGATGCGGTGGATTGGGTGGAGTCGATCCCGTTCGCGGAGACGCGCAACTACGTCCAGCGCATCATGGAAAACCTGCAGGTCTATCGGGCCCGCTTCGGCGGCAGTCACAAGCTGCAGATCGATGCCGACCTGCATCGCGGCCGCGGCAGCAGCGTCGAATAATCGCTCAATCCCCTGTGTCTGTAGGGTGGGCAAGGCGCCCTAGCGCCGTGCCCACCGCTTCCAAACCCGCGTGACGCTAGGCACGCGTCGCTGTGCGCACCCGCATCCTTCGATCCCCCAAACAAAAACCCCGGCAGTTACCTGCCGGGGTCTTGTTGTCAGATATCGATCGCCGTGAGGCGTTCGCTATTAGAACGAGCGCAGGATCTGAACCGAACCGTTGTAGATATTCTGGTTCTGCAGGGCGTAGCCGCCGGCCGGCGTCGCCTTGCCGGTCGCTGCACCGGTCCAGAAGCCACCGAGGTTCTGCTCCAGACGCGTGTAGGTGAATTCGGCCGACAGGGTCAGGTTCTTGACCGGGGTCCAGGCGGTACGGGTACCGATCTGGGCGGTCGCGAAGTCGAAGTTGCCAGTCGAACCAACAAGCGTGCCACCGTTGTTAGCGCGGGTGCCGAGCGGGTTGGTTGCGCTGAAGGCAGCAGCGAGCAGAGCATTGCCGTCACCATACGAGATGCTGCTGTAGTTGCCGAACAGCGACGTGCGCCATGCCGGGTTCCAATAGTGCTCATAGAAGGCGCTGACCGACCAGGCTTCCGACTGGATGATCTGGCCGCCATTGGTGTAGACGCCGTCGAGCACGTAGCCGAAGGCCATCGTGTTGCCCGAAGCCGCAGCGAAACGGCCACCGCCCGAGGTGTCCGTGGTGCCGCCGGCAACGGCGTACTTGGCTGCGCCCTTGGCGTAGGCAGCTTCGATCTTCAGGCTGTCGCCCGAACCCGTCGGCAAGTTCTTGAATTCGACTGCGCCGTTGACGGCGAAGCCGTAGGAGTCATCTGCATGACCATTGGCTTCGGTGCCCGCGGTGCCAGCAGCAACACCCTGGGTGTAGAAGGTCGGGGTGATGGTGTGCATGGCAGCACCGAAGTGCAGCGAGCCCCAGGCCTGATCGAGGCGCAGGTTGCCGACCACGTCCGGAATGTGGTTGCCGCCATATGAGTTGCCGACGAACGAGTTCGACGACACGCCGTAGACGCCAGCAGAGGTGTTGGAGCCGAACGGAGCCAGGATGAGCGCGGTGTTGTTGTACAGACCGGCGTTGCGATAGGGCGACGCGTTTTCGAGCGAGATGGTGCCGGACACACCGTTACCGAACGATGCGGTGTAGGCGATCTGCGGGATACCGGTGGTGTTGTTCGAACCGGCCATGAAGCCCGACGAGATGTACGGCTTCGCCAGCGCCCACTGCGGGTCGAACTGCGAGACGGCCTTACCGAAGGTGAAGCCGGCGAACTGGATGAAGGCGTAGTCGACTTCGGTGAAGCCGCCAGCGATCGACTCACGGTTCTGCGAGAAGTCGAACTGGATGTTCGCATAGGTACGAACGACGCCGTATTCGGTGGCGGTGCGGGTATCGGTGGTCAGGTTGATACGTTCGCGGGTGAGGAAGTAGTCCTTTGTGAACGCGCCCGACCCACCAGCGCCACCCTGCCAGAACGGGGTGTCATAAGCGTTGCCGTTGAACGTGGTGTCCAAACGGATCGCGCCGCCGATCTTGATGCAGGTGTCGCTGCCCGGGATGTAGTAGAAACCAGCGCCGTAGAGAGAGCACACCTTCACGTATTCGACCGCTTTGGCCTTGACGGGAAGATCGGCTGCCTGAGCGCCACCCACAGCGAGAATGCCCGCTGCGGAGCCCAGGATAAGGCCCTTAATCGTCTTCATGTAACCTCCAAGTTGCTAAAGGGAAGGTTCCGTCACGGGGTAAAACACCCTGAAGACCAGTTCCTCGATCCCTGACAACCCGCGCCGAGATTCACGCCGAAGCCACATGCCCGCGGCTCCAACCATCATCAGTACGGGACGACCTCGGGATGCCCCCCTCCGTCGCAGCGCGAACATCTCCCACGCCCTGCTGCTTCGCAACAATGAACGCCTCGAAACCGCCGCGCTTTCGCCATTTGCCGGCAGGTGTTGCGCAAATCACACGCGCCTCCGCAGGCCGGAGAACGTCAACCTTCTGATATCTCGTAGCAATTCTATTTTTCAAAAAGCTGTCACAAACCTCGCGCGCCGCGTGCGCCGCAGCTTTGTTCGCGCAAACACCTCTGGTAGAGCGCGCCCAGACCGAATCGCCCGGCCAAACCCGCTGCGCCGAGCGGCGTATTCAGCCCGATGACGTGTTGATGGCAGCCGACCCGCCAGCTTCACAGGGAGCGCCGGCCATTCCGGGGGCGAAAATTGTCTGCACAGCGCGACAAGGTGCGATCTGACGCTTGCGGCTCACGGCTCGGTCGGGCATATGCAGCCATATGGAGCTGTGGCCGAGTGGCTGAAGGCACCGCTTTGCTAAAGCGGCATACCTGTTAAAGGGTATCGAGGGTTCGAATCCCTCCGGCTCCGCCAATTCCGCTCAGCTGTTGATCACGTCTCACCGATTGCCTCCCCGCATGCATCGTAACGTGATGCGGATGGCGGGCGGCTTCGCCATGACCGAGAACCGCGAAATCCCAACTCACCGACGTGCCTCCGTAGCGTCGAAGTCCTGAAACAGAAAACCCGCCGGCGTTGCGCACGGCGGGTCTGCTTTCGGTCTTCGCGGGCGGTACGCGATACATTTTCCGCCCGACAACATGATGCGCGGCAAAGCTTAAGGAAGGATTCGGGCTCGGCATTCAGACGTCGGCTACAGAGCCCTGCCTATCGCAGAGCGCGCCAACGGGCGCCCTGCCCGGCCTGACGATCGCTCACCAGGTCTGATTGCGTGCGTTGTCGCCGACGCCGTAGCCATAGGGCAGTGGCGACGGGGCACGATCCTCGGCGCCACCGACATAAGCGCCATAGGCATTGCGCAGCTTGTTGCGCTGGGCGTGATGATGTCGCTGGGCGGCGCTGCTATCGGTGGCGGTGTGACCTGACGTCAACGACGGCGCGCGGGACGCCGCGATGGCCTCACCGCCGTGCGACATGGTGACGGCGAGCAGTAAGGCGAGCGCACTAGCGCGCAGTGAAAGTTGAGTGATCGACATGGCGATGTCCTCTTTTGCAGGACCGACGGGGGACCTGGGGTGACTGTGACTCCCAGGAGATCGGAAGCGTCGCGGACCTTCGCAACCGGCGCCGGCGTCACAAGGCCGTGACGCATTGCGGTATTGGAGGACGGCGATGCAGCATCGGCGATTCGTATCGCTTGTGGTGGTCGTCCCTCGCGGAGATGACTCCGCAACGGTGTTCGTTAGGAGCAGGCCAAATCAGCGGCAGCAGGCGGCGTGGAGACGCCAGTCTCGCAGTTGCCGGCGCGGGGCCGACAATCAGTGGATCGACGACAGCCAGTCGCGGGCGTCGCGCTGTGCGGCCGCGATCTCGGCATCCGACATCATCTCTGCGACTTCGCGACGCAACGGGATCGCATCTGGGCGGCCCTTGAGCGCTGCCAGATTGAACCACTTATGCGCGGCGACGAGATCGACGATCCCGGCCCGGCCGCTCGACCAGTAAATGCCGCGCTCGAACAGCGTGTCCTGAACGGCGGTGTCGGTCACCGGTGCTGCAGCTTCGAAATCGATCTGTCCCTGAAACATCGCTCATTCCTTTTCTTATATTTGCCGCCCCAACCGAGCGCGGCTCCCGTCCGTGTCTGACTTGTCCCAACCGCCGTTTGCCGGCTTGTTGAGAGGACAATGCCGATCAAATTTGAATGGCAGTTTAAGTATCGCGATGAACGGTTTCTGAACGGCGGCGCGCCGTCACGACACGCGATTTGCGAAACCCCAGCAATCATGCGGGTTTTCTGCATTTCTCAGATTTCGGTTTACCTTGCCGGTTGGGGATCGCGTAACCATCGCGCGAACGCGGACGTGACGTCGATGAGCGACAGGTATTTGCGGCCCACCTGTTACGCAGCGAGATCGGCGTATGGCGGCCTCACCGAAACGCCTGACGGCACAGCATCATCATGAGCAGAGAATTCATCGCCGGGGATCAACCGCACCGGCGGAGCAAGACGAGGGCGTCGGCAACACGTCAGGGTCATGTCTGTCGGCGTGAGGCCGACGACTGCGGATCATAGATCCGTCCGTAGAAGACCGCCGATCACTGCATGACCGGCATCTCTGCCAGAGCGCTCGCGCTAGAGCCGAAGCCTGAGCGGTTACGATCCAGCTATTCGACCTGATGTCTCGCCGACACCCTCTTTCGTCGCCCAGCACAATGGCGCTGGTGACGGCGCCGGCATCACTGCCGGCATAGTCATCGTCCGGGAAGAAGAAGTTACTTCTTCTTGGCGGCCTTCTTCGCGACCTTCTTGGTCTTCTTCGCGGTCTTCTTGACTGCAGTCTTCGCAGCCTTCTTCACCGTCTTCTTCGCCTTAGCGACTTTCTTCACTGCCTTCTTAGCCATGTTGCCCTCCATAAGAGATGACTGAAACGCTGTGTGCATTCGGGAATCGATATGCACACGATTCCGAATACACCAACGATTTCAAAAGAACAGTGGCCGCTTAAGGAAGTGTTGAGGCTGTGGCGTCGCGGTCAAGCCTGTTCGTGCAGGTGCGGAGCGTTCATGCGGCTTTTGCATGGCAAAAGAAACGCCCGCAAAACCTACACAAACGAAAGTCAAGTGCGACGCGCAAGCCTATTTTTCCCGAGCGCGCGTGCAGTGAACTAACAAACAACTACACAAACTCCAGGCCTGCGCGAATCGGATGTAAGCGACGGGAATCGTCACTGCGGGATTGCCGGCCCGACATTTTGGCAATGAAAATATTTTTTGGATAACCGCGCCGAGAGCTACTCCATGGCGCGTGCAACCGCCTCTTCGTCACCTCACTCACACACGATTCGCGATTCGATTCTCTGCGCGAAGCGACGGATCGACATCGGCAGAAACAAAAACGGCGCCGCTGCATGCGAAGCCGTCGTCTCGAACCGGATGACGTCGGCAGCGATCAGAGCCCGAGCTTGCTCTTCAAGACGTCGTTGACCGCCTGCGGATTGGCCTTGCCGCCCGACGACTTCATCACCTGGCCGACGAACCATCCGATCAGCGCCGGCTTGGCCTGTGCCTGCGCGACCTTGTCCGGATTGGCCGCGATGATGTCGTCCACCACCTTCTCGATGGCGCCCATGTCGGTGACCTGCTTCATGCCGCGCTCGTCGACCAGCACGCGCGGGTCGCCGCCCTCAAGCCAGACGATCTCGAACAGGTCCTTGGCGATCTTGCCGGAGATGGTGCCCTCGCCGATCAGATCGACGATGGCGGCCATCTGCACCGCCGAGACCGGCGATGCCGCGATGTCCTGGCCTTCCTTGTTGAGGCGGCCGAACAATTCGTTGATCACCCAGTTGGCGGCGAGCTTGCCGTCGCGCGCCTTGTCCTTGAGCCCGTCGAGCACGGCCTCGTAGAACTCGGCGCTTTCGCGCTCGGCCACCAATACCGCGGCGTCGTAATCCGACAGGCCGAAGGCGCTGACAAAACGCGCGCGCTTCTCGTCCGGCAATTCCGGCAACCCCGCCTTGAGCTCCGCGACGAAGGTCTCGCTGAATTCCAGCGGCAGCAGATCCGGATCGGGGAAGTACCGATAATCATGCGCCTCTTCCTTGGAGCGCATCGATCGGGTCTCGCCCTTGTTGGGGTCGTAGAGCCGGGTTTCCTGATCGATCGTCCCGCCGTCTTCCAGGATGCCGATCTGACGGCGCGCCTCATAATCGATGGCCTGGCCGATGAAGCGGATCGAGTTGACGTTCTTGATCTCGCAGCGGGTGCCGAACGGCTCGCCCGGCCGGCGGACCGAGACGTTGCAGTCCGCGCGCAGATTGCCCTTCTCCATGTCGCCGTCGCAGGTGCCGAGATAGCGCAGGATGGTGCGCAGTTTCGACACATAGGCCTGGGCCTGCTCGGACGAACGCATGTCCGGCTTGGAGACGATCTCCATCAGCGCCACGCCGGAGCGGTTGAGGTCGACCGAGGTGCTCGATGGATTGCGATCATGCACAAGCTTGCCGGCATCCTGTTCGAGATGCAGGCGCTCGATGCCGACGGTCGCGGTGTCGCCGTTGGCCAATTCGATCGTCACCTCGCCCTCGCCTACGATCGGCGATTTGTACTGGCTGATCTGATAGCCCTGCGGCAGATCCGGATAGAAATAATTCTTGCGGTCGAAGGTCGAGCGGAGATTGATCTGCGCATTCAGGCCGAGACCGGTGCGCACCGCCTGCCGCACGCATTCTTCATTAATGACCGGCAGCATCCCTGGCATCGCGGCGTCCACCAGCGACACATGAGTATTCGGCGCGCCCCCGAATGCGGTGGACGAGCCGGAGAACAGTTTGGCCTTCGACGTGACCTGGGCATGGATTTCCAGCCCGATGACCATTTCCCAGTCGCCGGTGGCGCCCTTGAGGAGCTTAGATGTTTTGACAGGTGCGTTCATGGCGCGGTTCTACCGCGGCGCCGGGCCCGGGAAAAGCCCGAACGACGCCTCAGATCCCCGACGCGAATGCCCGGAATACCGGACTTGCCCGCAACGTGTCGCGGCCGGCGGCAATCACGTCGTCGACCTGCGCTTGCGGCAGGTTGAACCGCGTCGGGATTGCCTCGAGTAAGGCCGCACGCGCAGGCTCGAGCTGGTCGAAGCCGAGCCGACCGACGAACATCTGCAGATCGTTGCAGCGCCAGCCCGGCTTGACGCCGTAGCGGGCGCGGTCGGCGGCCGACAGGCCGCAGCGCCATTTGATCAGGCTCGATTGCCAATCCTTCATGGTGCGGTCGAACGCCGTGTAGCTGGAGCCGACGCTGGCGTCGATGGTGGTGTCCACGGCGGCCTTGAGCAGGTCGACTCCGCTCGGGCCCTCCACGGTGTTGACCCAGTCACCGGAAATGCCGGCCTTGGCATCAACCACAATGAACAAGCCGCGCCGCAGGTTCACCGCCTGCTGCGGCGTGATCGGGCCATAAGCGGTCTCGGACGACTCGCGCAGGATGGTCAGCGCGGACACGCCGTAATTGTCGACGAGGCCGCCATCCATCAGTTTGATGAACGGCACCGCACCTTCGCGATAGCGCACCACCGCCTTGGCATAGGAGCTCAGCATCGGCGACGCGTTGCGGTTCGCCGCGGCGCGCGCCACCCATGGTGGCAGCGGCTCCTTGCAGGTGCCGGGAAACGCCTGCACCACCGCCGGCGCGAAGGCCAGCGGCACCGCGGCCGAGGCCGCCACCGCGCCCGACAGCGGATATTTGTCGAGATTGCTGCAGATCGCAGAGAACGCGGTGTTGTCGAACACGAACGGGACGCGATTGTAGATGTCCGACGCGTTGATCCAGACCAGCGGCGAACCACTCCGGCGCAGGCTGCCAAAGGTGGCGTTGCCGAACAGGTTAGCGTCGAGCCAGGTGGTAAAGCCCTTGGAGTCGTTGATGCCGCCACCCAGTGCGCGGCCGATAGTGCCGAGCGACAATTGCGTGGTCAGTTCGGCCTCGGCATTCTGCAGCAGGAAGCGCTGGCGGAAGTCCGACAGTGCCGCACGCTTCTTCAGCCCGAAATAGGCCGCGGTAACCGATCCGCCCGACACGCCGGACAAAAAATCGATGCGTTCGAGCATGGTGTCCGACGCGCCCCGCATCGGGATCTGGCCCAGCTCTTCGAGTACGCCGAACGAGAAGGCCGCGGCGCGCGTACCGCCGCCCGAAAACGAGAGGCCGATCAGGAGATCATCGCGCTCGGCGGCATCTTTGAAAGCATTGCCGAAATCAGGATCGATCGCAGCGCCGGCCAGCGGCACATTGACCGGAAGATTGTAGACCGAGGTGCAGCCGAGCAGAAACGCGCTAGCCGCAGCAACTACCCCAAGCGAACGAAACACTCGCATCACACACTTACCGATCCCCAAACCGGTCGCGACAATACGCGACCCTATCCAGCCGATCCCCTGCCGGAGTGCCCTTCAGCTATCACGGCGAGGTATTGCAATTTTCCCCATGCGCGCGTGTCGCAACAACGCTC
>SDZE01000362.1 GCA_004173095.1 Bradyrhizobiaceae bacterium | reverse complement strand
AAGAGAAGGTCTACGTCTATCGCTGGTCGGCGGTGGCGGTCGGCTTTTCCGGCGTCATCCTGATGCTGTCGCCGTATTTTCAGAACCACGCCGCCATCACCACCTCGATGATGGTCGGTCTCGGCCTGGCGTTGCTCAACGCCTTTACGTCTGGCGGGGCGACCATCCAGATCCGCCGTCTCACCGCGACGGAATCGTCCTCCGCCATCGTCATCATCATGACCCTCATCGTGATGGCCGCCTCGCTGTTGACGGCGCCATTCGGCTGGGTGTGGCCCTCGACCTTTGAATGGGCGCTACTGGTCGGGATCGGCATCTGCGGCGGGCTCGGGCAGATGCTGTTCACCGAAAGCTATCGTTACGCCCCGGCGTCCTTCCTTGCGCCGTTCGATTACACCGCGATGCTGTGGGCGTTCCTGCTCGGCTTCTGGATGTTCGGCGAGGTGCCGACGATCTATGTCGTGTTCGGCGCGGTGGTCGTCGCGGGTGCCGGCATATTCGTCATCCTGCGCGAGCGCCATCTCGGCCTCAAGCGCCTGCGCGACACGCCGATGTCGCCGATCTCCACCATGGCCGACGACGAGGCCGATCCGGATGCACCGGTCACCGTCCTCGGCAAAGCGCGCTAAGCGAAAAGCCGTCATTGCGAGGAGCCTTTTGGCGACGAAGCAACCACACTAACGAGCTGCGGCATTTTCGAATTTGGAACATGCACAAAGTGGCGGGCCTTGCTCCTGCCACCTCGCTAGACTTAAATAAGGCTCGTCGCTCCACGCGATGCCCCGTGCATGACGGGTTCTCTCGGCGAAATGCGCGCGCAAGGATGCTTGCCGTACATGTGCCGCTGTCCCACGCGGTCCGTCTGCACCGGTCTTTCAACGCAAAGACGCTCCTGAACTCAAAGAGGTTACCAATGGTCAACCGCCTGCAATTCTACATCGACGGCGCCTGGGTCGATCCCGCCGTCAAGAAGACCACCCCCGTCGTCAATCCGGCGACCGAAGAAGCGATGTACGAGATTGCCCTCGGCTCCAAGGCCGATGTGGACAAAGCGGTTGCCGCTGCCAAGCGTGCCTTCGAGACCTTCTCGCAGACCTCCCGCGAAGAGCGCGTGGCCCTGCTGGAGAAGATCATCGAGGTCTACAAGTCGCGCATGAAGGATATCGGCGCGTCGGTGTCCGATGAAATGGGCGCCCCGCTGCCGATGGCCGAGCGCCTGCAGGCCGGCGCCGGCCTCGGCCATCTGACCGCGACCCTCGACGTGCTCAAGAGCTACAATTTCGACGAGAAGCACAATCAGGCCGTCATCACCAAGGAGCCGATCGGCGTCGTCGGCATGATCACGCCGTGGAATTGGCCGCTCAACCAGATCGCTTGTAAAGTTGCGCCGGCCATCGCCGCCGGCTGCACGATGATCCTGAAGCCGTCGGAATACACCCCGACCTCGGCTTTGATTTTCGCCGAAGTCCTGCATGAAGCCGGCGTTCCGAAGGGCGTGTTCAATCTCGTCAATGGCCTCGGCCCCGAGGTCGGCGTCGCCATGAGCGAGCATCCCGACATCGACATGATCTCCTTCACCGGCTCGACCCGTGCCGGCATCGACGTGGCCAAGCGCGCCGCCAATACGGTCAAGCGCGTCAGCCAGGAACTGGGCGGCAAGTCGCCGAACGTGATCCTGGAAGGCGCCGACTACGTGAAGGCCGTGACCGGCGGCGTCGCGCACATGTTCAACAATTCCGGACAGTCGTGTAATGCCCCTTCGCGCATGATCGTGCCGCAGAAGGCGATGAAGGAGATCGCAGCCATCGCGAAGGCGCAGGCCGACAAGACCAAGGCCGGCGATCCGCGTGCCGACGGCACCGTGATCGGCCCGGTGGTCAATCGCGGCCAGTGGGACAAGATCCAGAGCCTGATCCAGAAGGGCGTCGAGGAAGGCGCCACCCTGGTCGCGGGCGGCCCCGGTCTGCCGGAAGGCGTCAACAAGGGCTTCTATGTGCGCCCGACCATCTTCGCTGACGTCACCGAGAACATGACCATCGCGCGCGAAGAGATCTTCGGGCCGGTGCTCGTGATCATGGGGGCCAAGGACGAGTCGGATGCACTGCGCATCGCCAATGATACGCCCTACGGTCTGGCGGGTTACGTCTCCGCCGACACGATCGAAAGCGCCCGCAAATTCGGTCGCCGCATCCGTGCCGGCAACGTCAATCTGCAAGGCGCTCCGAACGACCGCACCGCGCCGTTCGGCGGCTACAAGCAGTCCGGCAACGGGCGCGAATGGGGCAAGCATGGCCTCGAGGATTTCCTCGAAGTGAAGGCCATCGCAGGTTACGACGCGGCGTAAGATCGCGTCAGCGAAGCGCGAGCTTCAAGACTGACAACGCCGGTGCGGGCAACTGCACCGGCGTTTTTCGTGGCACCGTGGGATGACTGCAAGACAGAACGAGATCCTCACCGTGTCGATCTTATCGAAATTTTTAAGAAGCTGTTTAGGCTGTCGCTATCGGCGCGTCGTCGTATACCGCACGGTGACTTATCGGAGGCATCATGCTCCGACCCCTTCGTAGAACTGACGTGTCCATGCCGCAGCCTGCCAAACCATTATCGACGCGATTGCGCGCGCACGTCGCCACGCTGCGGCGCGTGATGGGATCCAAGGCCGGACTGATCGGGTCCGACTATGCGACGCGCGACGAGGCGTGGGACATGCTCGAAGGGCTGTTCAGCCCGTTCGCGCATGGATTGACGGCAGCAGCGATCGTGCTGCTGACATGGTACAACTGGCACGCGCATGACTCACTCTCGAGCGTGCCGGCAGCCGTCATTGTTCTCGCGACTTTCAGTCTTCGCCTGTGGTTCGTCCGCCGCTACCGCGCCCGCGGTCCCGATGCCCGTGTTTCCGACTGGGTCAAGCTGGTCGAAACGTCGAGTTTCATCGCAGCGCTGGGATGGGGATCGAGTCTGTCGAT
>SDZE01000315.1 GCA_004173095.1 Bradyrhizobiaceae bacterium | reverse complement strand
AGCGCCGTTAGAAACGACACGACCAACACAGAGGCTGAAGATGAGCGGCGAATGGAACACGAAGTATGGCACCCGGCGTGTGCGGCATGATCCGCCGACGCTGGACGAGGCCATTTTCGCAGCCATCGGCATCACCGAAGACCTCGACCAGCAGGCCGAAATCGCAGCATCGCTGATGGGCCTGCCGGTGGCGGACGTTCAGGCGCAGGTGAAGAAGGCCAGCCGCCCGTCCAGCGTGTTGCGCGTCAGCCGCGTCATTGCTGGCGAACAGGGCGCCCAGCGGACCGTCGTCGTCGAGCGCCGCGTCACCCGCAAGGTCGCGATCGCCAAGCGCGCCTGATCCGCTCTCAATTAATGATCGAATCAAAAAAGCAGGGCTGGTGGCCCTGCTTTTTGTTTGCTCGTCCGACGTCTCAATGTCAGCGCTTGCCCATGCCGGCTGCGTTGAACCAGGCGCGCCAAGCGGCACGATTATAGTCGCCGACAGCTTTCGCAACGTCGACTGCGCCAGCCTTGGCAGGTGACGCAGCCTTTGCAGGCGCGGCAGCGAGATCGATCAAGCCCGTGGATTCGCCATGGCGGAACGACAGCCTGGCGCCGAACTTGCCAGCCAGCGCCCGCATCGCATCGTTCTGCGAACCGGTGGTGACGCGCAGCTTCTTGTAGCCCATCGATCGCGCCTTCGCGATCAACTGGGTGAACAGAGCACTGCCGACACCCTTACGACGCATGCAGGTTTCGACGCTGAACGCGACTTCCGGTTCGACATTGACAAGGTCGGCCTGATGCAGTTCGGCCGCGCCCCGCACGAGGCCGTCTTCAAAATAAGCGAGGATCACGGTGCCGTCATGTACCGACCGCTTGGCATAATTAGCGACCCAGTCATCGCACAATGAACCGTTGAAACGATCACGGCGACTGTCGCGGTCGAGACGCAGCAAATGATCGCGGAACAGCGGGAGTTCGCTGGCCGCCAGAATCCGAACCGGGCCTTTCTGGTTCGAAGTATGGGGCTTGCGGGTGGCAAGTGCGATAATCGTTGCTGGGCTGAACATGGTTCCATCTCCTGCGGTCGACCGCCAGGAAGCCTTCAAATTGCGTTACGTGCAATATTGTGCATCGCACAAAGAAATACAAGGTCCTGCCCTTGCGACAAGACCGCGCTTGTTGCAGGCAAGCCATGCATAGCCTGGAGAGTTAACAGACTGTGAACGCTCCAACGAGTTGGCGACGGTTCAAAGGACCAGTTGTGTCTGCGTGACCACCGCCACCAATTTGCCCTCTTCCGTTTCGATGCGCGTCTGCCAGACCTGCGTGCGTCGGCCGCGATGCACGGGCGTCGCCGTCGCACGCACCGAGCTGCCGGCGACCGCCCCCCCGATGAAATTGGTCTTGCTTTCGATGGTGGTCGTGCCTTTCGCATCGTGAGGCAAATTGATCACCGTTGCTGCCGCGCCCACCGCATCGGCGAGCGCCATCACCGCGCCGCCATGTATCGTGTGACGCGTGGTGCACAGATCCTCGCGCACCATCATCGTGGCAATCACACGATCGGATTCAGCTTCGACGAATGTGACGCCCATCGATATCGAGAATGGCATGGGGATGCTTTTGATCTTGTCGAGCGGCGTCATGTGGATCTCCCTGTGCTTTATCGTCCGTCGTAGCGCGGACTGAGCCGATGGAAACCGATGCATGCCGCCGTGACAAGTCGTCGTTTCCGCGGCATAGCGATGCGATGCGCAACTTCCCGCCCGAACGCATTGTCTGTCTGACGGAAGAGACCGTAGAGACTCTGTATCTGCTCGGCGAACAGGATCGCATTGTCGGCGTGTCCGGCTACGCGGTGCGGCCGCCACAGGTCCGACGCGAGAAGCCGCGGGTATCCGCCTTTATCTCTGCCGACGTGCCGAAGATCCTCGCGCTGCAGCCCGATCTCGTGCTGTGTTTCTCGGATCTGCAGGCTGAGATCGCCGCCGAACTGATCCGCGCCGGTGTTGCCGTCCACGTTTTCAATCAGCGCGACATTGCCGGGATTCTGGCGATGATCAGCACCTTGGGCGGACTGGTTAATACGCAATCACGCGCGGATGTGCTTGTGAACACACTCTCGGAACGGCTTTCCGGCATCAAGAATGCGGCAGAGCAGCGGCAGGTCCGGCCGCGGGTCTATTTCGAGGAATGGGACGATCCGCTGATCACGGGCATCGGCTGGGTGTCCGAACTGATCGAACTCGCCGGCGGCATCGACGTGTTTCCCGAACTGCGATCGCAGAAAGCGGCCAAGGACCGAATCGTATCGCCCGACGATGTACGGGCGGCCATGCCGGATATCATCCTCGCCTCCTGGTGCGGCAAGAAAGTCGTGCCGGTGAAAATCAGGCAGCGGCCAGGATGGAGCGACATCCCGGCGGTGCGCGACAACCGGATCGTGGAGATCAAATCACCGCTGATCCTGCAGCCCGGACCGGCGGCATTGACCGATGGGCTGGATGCGATCGTCGCGGCGTTGTGGCCGGACAGCGAGGTCGAGGCATGAAATCCGCCCAAGCCGTGGCTTCATATATTTGGAACCGGCGCCCGGGGATCGCACTTATGGCTGGCGGTCGCACGCTTTCAGAATCGGCGCTGCGTCCGTAAATTGAATCAACCTCGGCCCCACGGAGATTTCATGTCCGGCAATCGCAACGTGCTCTTCCTCATCATCGGCGCGCTCATCGTCGGCATCGGCGTTCTCGGCTACAATCTCTATCAAGAGAAGAAGGAGCCGGAGGGTTTGCAGATCAATCTCGGGCCGAGTGGCGTCAAGGTGCAGAACAAGTAACGGATGATCTGATGCGCAAGGCCCTCGCTTTCGGCATTCTCGTCGCTGTTGTCGGCATCGCCGCGCCGGCCTTCGCCGTCGATCAGGTTGCGCGCGAAGAGGACATCGTCGAGCTGCGCCTCGGCCAGCGCATCTGGGTCGATGACGGCTCTTGCCCCACCGGCCAGATCAAGGAAGTGATGGGCGCGACGCTAGCCGCAGGCGGCAGCGTCGCGCGGGTCAAAAAATGCGTGCCTCGCGGCGGGACGCGGGTCCGGTAACAGCGCCGCGCTTACCCTGAAATCGGCCATCGCGACGTCGCTGCACAGAATGCCGACAGCCACAATCCAAGACCAGATCGCTTCATTCGCAGCTGCTCGCAATCGCGTTGAGGCACCCTACTGACTTATCTCAATTCATGGACACGCGATGGAACGATCGCGGTCATGCAACGGTCACGCCTGGGTCACCCGGGCTTAACCTAAATCCGCTCTAAGGGAGGCTCGAACTCACGGGATGCAACTATTTCAGGCAGTTGTGCGTTTGTGATGCACTGAAATAAAGGGACGCTGCCGTGACAACCGAGACCGGTACCAAATTCGCTGGGCACCAGATCGTTATCAAGACCATCGACCCGCATCTGACAGATGTGGCTCATGCGGATGACGCCGTTACGCACGTGCCGAGTCTGCAGCCGTGCCTGCGCGATAACGAATGCTCTCAGCAGCAACTGGTACGCCTGGTCGGTTACCGCGGCCCAGTTGCCGACTTGACCGCGTGGGACCGGCAGCGCCGCCTGCAGGCGGCGCTTCAGGGAGTCAGCTGACGATTACTTGATAAAGTCACCGCATCTTTGAATGGCGGTATCAGCCTGTCCCCATGGCATAATCGGCACTGACGACGTCGAGTTCTTCGGTGAGCCTTCAATGATCCGGTCTGAATAGACCATATAAACCAGCACGTTCCGCTCGGCGTCACAGCCGCGCACGATCTGCATCTTCTTAAAGAACAGCGAGCGGCGCTGCCGGAACATGTCCTCGCCCTGCGAGCTGCTGTTCTTGAATTTGACCGGGCCGATCTGCCGACACGCCAGCGAGATGTCGGACACTTCCTCCGCCAGCCCCAGCCAGCCCTTGAAGCCGCCTTTTTCGGGCACCGTGAAGTGACACGCCACACCCTCCACTTCTGGGTCATCGACGCCGTAGGTGGCGAGCTTGTCGTTGGGGCTCAGCCATTTGAACACGGTCGAGCGGCGGAAGATCAGATCGGGCTCATCTGCCGCATGCGCGACACTGGCCATGCCGAGCGTGACGGCGAGCAACGCAAGCGCACCACGGCGCATCCAACCGAAGCAAAAGCTCGAACCCAGCAGCGACATTCAACTCTCCGTGTTTCACATTGCCCTATGTAGCGCTTGCGCCGCGCGGCGGAAGACCGCAGGGCCTCGCGTTAATCCAATGTGAGTGTTTTTTGTTAGGTTCATACGAAGTCTGCAGCGGCGCGATTCGCCGCCGGTGAACGCGTTTTGCGTCCGCGACACTAAATCTGAGCAGGACATGGTCCGAAACCGGAATTCGCCCTCCGGGGTCATGCTCTAAACCCACTGAACGGATTCGAGGATACAGCGTGACGGTTTTTCAGTTTTCAAGAAGCCCCGCCCGCAAGCGCTTGTTCTTGAGCGGTACGTCCGTGTCCAGTCGCGCATGGTCCCCACGTCACCTGTTGCAGGTGGCATGTGTCGCCGGATTCACGTTCGGTGTTGTCGCACCCGCGCAGGCGGTGTTCTGGATCGACGAAGACCCGATGCGGCCGAGCATGATGGCGCCGATGCCGCCGCCGGTGCCGCCGCATGTCCGTCACGACAACCGTCTGAAGCAGCAAGGCGCCGCGCTGGAAAAGCAGGCGAAAGCGCATGCCAAGCCGGTCGGCCCGCTGGTGATCGCGATCTCCATCGACAAGCAGACCATGCGGGTGTTCGACGCCAACGGCCTGTTCGCTGAGAGCAAGGTGTCCACCGGGATGAAAGGCCATGAGACGCCGACGGGCGTGTTCAGCATCATTCAGAAGAACAAGTGGCATAAGTCGAACATCTACAGCAACGCGCCGATGCCCTATATGCAGCGGGTGACGTGGTCCGGCATCGCGCTGCATGCCGGCGCACTGCCCGGCTATCCGGCCTCGCATGGTTGCATCCGTCTGCCGATGGCGTTTGCCACCAAGCTCTGGAGCTGGACCCGGATGGGTGCGCGCGTAATCATCACGCCCGGCGAAATCTCGCCGGCCGAGTTTTCACATCCGCAATTGATCGCGCAGAAGACCGTACCGATGGCGGCCGGCACCCCGACGCTGGAGCAGCCGACTGCAACGAAGCCCGACGCGAACAAATCCACCGAGGCGAAACCGGGCGATATCGGCCTCAAGCCCGTGGTGTCCGGCGAGCGCAGCAGGACGGTGACCGCCGATGCCACCAATGCCATCGGCGGCTCGGGCAAGCCGGTGTTGTCCGATGCGAACGCAGCAATGGCCCAGATATCTGCCGCTACCTCCGACACGGCCAATGCCACCGACCAGAAGCCCGCCGGCGACACGGCCGGCGCTTCTGCGCCCTCGCCCAGTCAGGACGCGAATGCCGCAGTGGCGACGACTGCTGAAGCGTCGAAGCCTGCAAAGGACGACTCCCGCCCGGCGGATGTGGCCAAGCCTGATGCAAAGTCCGAAGCCCAAGCTGATGCCAAGGCGGAGACCTCCGCGGTGAGATCGGAGCCGGCCAAACCCGAACCAACCAAGACCGATGCCGTCGACATCCCGCCGCCACCGGATGCGGCGCCGAAGCGCACCGGACAGATCGCCGTGCTGATCAGCGGCAAAGACGGCAAAATGTATGTGCGGCAGAATTTCTCGCCGCTGTTCGAGATGGACATCGCCATCAAGCCCGGCGATCGCCCGCTCGGCACGCACATCTTCACCGCGCGTATCGACAAGGACGAGGCCAAGACCATTCACTGGAGCGCGGTGTCGCTGCCGGTGGTGCCACATCGCGCGGGTGCTGCGGGCCGTAAACCGGCTGCCCCTGCCGAGGTGCCGCCGTTGGCCAGCAGTGCGGCCGAGGCGCTGGACCGCGTCACGATTCCAGAAGACGCCATGGCGCAGATCGCCGATGCGATTGCCACCGGCGGCTCGATCATCGTTTCCGACCAGAGCATCAAGGCCGGCGGCGAAACCGGCCAGGGCACCGAATTCGTAGTGCCGATGCGCTGATGTTTTGCGCATGATCCCGTCCGAAGCCTGATACCACTTTTCGGGATCATGCGCCGGTTGACGTCGGACGTCGGCGGCATCACCCTGCCCGCATGCGACCAACGAGGCCTGCCATGATGAACAGGAGACACCTGCTGACAGCGCTGCTCGGCGGCGCATCCGCAGCCGCCGCCATGTCTCGCGCCGGCGCACAAACCAGCCGGATGACTGCCTACGGCTTCTCGTTTGCGGGCCTGAAAGGCGGCGACATCAAGCTGGCCGACTATGCCGGCAAGCCTATTCTGGTGGTCAATACCGCATCGCAATGCGGCTATACCCCCCAATATGCGGGGTTGCAGGAGCTGTGGACCGAGTTTCGCGCGCGCGGGCTGATGATCATCGGTGTGCCCTCCAACGATTTCGGCAATCAGGAGCCCGGCGGCCCGCACGAGATCGACGACATCGCCCATGGCCGTTTCGGCATCGGCTTCCCGATGGCCGCGAAAACCGTGGTGAAGGGTCCGAACGCGCACCCGTTCTACAAATGGGCCGCAGAGGCACGGCCGCGCGATCTGCCACGGTGGAATTTTCACAAGTATCTGGTCGGCCGCGACGGCTATCTGGCTGATGCTTTCGGCTCGGAGCTGGAGCCGCTGGATACGCGCGTGAAGACCGCGGTCGCGCGGTCGCTGACGGTGGTGTGAGCAGCGCCGAAGCCCGCGGCCTCCCTCCCCGAAGCGCAGCGAATGGGGACCGACGGACGAGTTCGTCCGTCGTAGTCCGCGATAGGCGGGTGTGGGGTCTATCCCCACGACTGAAGGAGCGTGGGGCTTCCCACACGTCTGGAACGCTGCGCATTCAATCCACCTTCCCCACGGCGCCGCTTCGCGGCTTGGGGGGAGGGAAAAGCTACGCCGCTACCACTTCCCTTGGCTGATAGATCGCGATGTGCTGGCAATGCGCCACGGGGGTGATGCCGTTGGCGACGATCAGCGCATCGAGTTCGACGAAGCGGTGGCCCTTCTTCTCGTAATTGCCGGTCACTCTCGCCCGCGCCACCAGTTCGTCATCGACGCTCGTCGTTGCCAGCAGCTGCATGCGGCTGCCGACGTGAATCCACGGGCCGAGGATGGCGTTGTCCACCAGCACCTTGTTCATGATCCGCTGCAGCACGCCGGGATGCACAAGGCCTTCGCGCAGATACATTTCCTCGGTTTCGCGGACCTCACCAAGATATTCGGCAAGCCCGTCCTCCGGCCATACGCGCGGCGCGGTGCCGAGCCATTTGTCCTGCCGATAGGAATCGGCATCCACCGGAAGGCGTTTCGCCACCGCCGACGTATCCGGGAACTCGTCCAGCGCGGGAACCACGGGAAAAGCGGACAGGGTGGCGGAGCCGTTGGCGCGGACCTCGCCCTCGCCGACAACAGCCAGCGTCAGCCCTTCGCCGGACCGCTCTGCCGTCACGTCCACGGTCTCGCCATCATAGACCGGCTTGGTGAAACGGGCCTCGATCAGCCCGCGTTCCAGAAACTCGCGTCCCCAATGCGCAACCGCTGGATGAATCATATAGGCCAGCACATCCACACCCGGCACCAACCCACCGGTAAAGCCGAATTTCTGCGCCACCGCATCGTCATGCATCTTGTTTTCGGACTGTTTGGCCGTGTTGTAGGCCTCGACCCGATAGGGCCCGATCCGCTCTGTCATGTTTCCTCCGAACGCTCGCGAAGATTGGTATTCGCGTTCAGGAGATGATACCCCTCACCTCGCGCGAGGCAAGGCGAGGCAGCGGGAACCGCATCCCGCCCACGCCACCCGGACCCGGCGGAAACGACTGACGTTGTCGCCGGCGTTGTGACATCGACGACAACACAGGCATCCTTTGACGACCCGCATCTATATCGACGCTGACGCATGCCCGGTGAAGGATGAGATCTACCGCGTCGCTGCGCGCTTCAAGCTGCCCGTCAGCGTGGTGGCGGGAACCTGGCTGCGCGTGCCGCAGGATCCGATGATCGAATGTATTGCGGCAGGCTCCGGCATGGATGCCGCAGACGACTGGATCGCCGAACGCGCCACCAAGGGCGACGTTGTCGTGACCGCCGACATCCCACTGGCCAGCCGCTGCGTCAAAGCTGGTGCTTCCGTAATCGCGCCGAACGGAAAACCGTTCTCGGAAGAATCCATCGGCATGACGCTCGCCGTCCGCAACCTGATGACAGACCTGCGGTCGTCGGGTGAAGTCACCGGCGGCCCTAAATCCTACTCGCCGCGCGATCGCTCGGCATTCCTGTCGGCCTTGGATCAAACCATCCGCCGTATCCAGCGCGACCCGGCCTTTGCGCCCGCGCCGAAACAAAGTTGACCTGATTTCATGGCTCCTCCGCTTATCCAGCTCAAAGACATCTTCCTGACCTTCGGCGGCACGCCGCTGTTGAACGGCGTCGAACTCGCGGTGTCGCAAGGCGAACGCGTCTGTCTGATCGGCCGCAACGGCTCCGGCAAATCGACGCTGCTCAAGATCGTCGCCGGGATCGTCGACAATGACAAAGGCAGCCGCTTCGTGCAGCCCGGCGCCACCGTGCAATATCTGCCGCAGGAGCCGGACTTTTCCGGCTTCGCGACCACGCTGGCTTATGTCGAAGCCGGCATGACCGATGGCGACAACATCTATCAGGCGCAGTATCTGCTCGAGCAACTGGGCCTCACCGGCCAGGAGAATCCGGAGAACCTCTCCGGCGGTGAAGCGCGGCGAACCGCGCTGGCCCGCGTGCTGGCGCCCGAGCCCGACATCCTGCTGCTCGACGAGCCGACCAACCATCTCGACCTCACCACCATCGAATGGCTCGAAGGCGAACTGGCGTCGCGGCGCTGCGCGCTGGTGCTGATCAGCCATGACCGCCGCTTCCTCAGCAATCTGTCGCGCTCCACCGCGTGGCTCGATCGCGGCCAGATCCGCCAGATCGATCGCGGCTTCTCGGCCTTCGAGGAATGGCGCGACGACGTGCTGGCCGAGGAAGAGCGCGACCAGCACAAGCTCGACCGCAAGATCGTCAATGAAGAACACTGGTTGCGCCACGGCGTTTCAGGGCGCCGCAAGCGCAACGTCAAGCGCCTCGCCGGGCTGCATGAGCTGCGCGCGCAACGCCGGGATTATCGCGGCGCAGCCGGCAATGCGAATCTCGCTGCCGCCGAGGCCGAGAAGTCCGGCAAGTTGATCTTCGAGGCGAAGAACATCTCGCGCACCTATGGCGACCGCAAGATCGTCGACGACTTCTCGATCCGCGTGCAACGTGGCGATCGCATCGGCGTGGTCGGCCCCAACGGCGCCGGCAAGACCACGATGATCAACATGCTGACCGGCACCGAGCCGCCGGACTCAGGCACTGTGCGCTTCGGCGCCAATATCGAAATGGCGACGCTCGACCAGCACCGTGAAAGCCTCAATCCCAAGACCACGCTGGCAGAGGCCCTCACCGGCGGTCGCGGCGACCATGTGATGGTCAACGGCCAGCCCAAGCATGTGGTCGGCTACATGAAGGACTTCCTGTTCGGCCAGGAGCAAATGCGCACGCCATTGGAGGTGCTGTCCGGCGGTGAACGCGGCCGCCTGATGCTGGCGCGCGCGCTGGCGAAACCGTCCAACGTGCTGGTGCTGGATGAACCGACCAACGATCTCGACCTCGAAACCCTCGACGTGCTCGAGGAAATGCTGAGCGACTATCCGGGCACGGTTATCCTGATCAGCCATGACCGCGATTTTCTCGACCGCGTCGTGACGTCGGTGATCGTGCCCGAGGGCAACGGCAAGTGGCAGGAATATGCCGGCGGCTATACCGACATGCTGGCGCAACGCGGTGCTGATCTGAAGCGCGAAGCGAAGGCGGTTGTCGCGGAGACTGCGAAGAGCAATGGCACGTCGGGCTCATCGAAGCCGGCCACTAAGCGCAAGATGAACTTCAAGGAAAAGCACGCGCTGGAAACGCTGCCGAAACTGATGGACAACCTGCGCTCCGAGATCGCCAAGCAGCAGCGCCATCTGGACGATCCAAAACTCTACACCAAGGATCGCAAGAAGTTCGACACCGCAACCGCGGCGTTGTCGAAAGCGCAGAAGGAACTGGCCGACTCGGAAGAACAATGGCTGGAGCTGGAAATGCTCCGCGAAGAAATCGAGAACGCGTAAACAGAACGCATCTATCAGTGGCCGTCATTGCGAGGAGCGAAGCGACGCGGCAATCCAGTCCTTCGCTAATACAAAGCAAGTCTGGATTGCTTCGCTGCGCTCGCAATGACGGCTGAGAAATCGGAGCCTCGACATGACCACCACCCTCGCCGCAACCATCGCCCGCGACTATGGCACCCCGGCGCTCGTGATCGACATGGACCGCGTCGCGGCGAACATCGCGCGGATCCA
>SDZE01000406.1 GCA_004173095.1 Bradyrhizobiaceae bacterium | reverse complement strand
TTCGTGCAGGCACTCGAAATAAGCCATTTCAGGCGCATAGCCGGCTTCCACCAGCGTCTCGAAGCCGGCGCGGATCAGTTCGACGGTGCCGCCGCAGAGAACGACCTGCTCGCCGAACAAATCGGTTTCGCACTCTTCCTTGAACGAGGTCTCGATGATGCCGGCGCGGCCACCGCCGACGGCCGAGGCGTAGCTGAGGCCGAGGTCATGGGCGTTGCCCGAGACGTCCTTATGAATCGCGATCAAGCAGGGCACGCCGCCGCCGCGCTGATATTCCGAACGCACGGTGTGACCGGGGCCCTTCGGCGCGATCATCAGCACGTCGAGATCTTCGCGCGGATCGAGCAGGTTGAAGTGCACGTTGAGGCCATGCGCGAACACCAGCGCAGCGCCGTTCTTCATGTTGTCATGCAGGTGCTCGCGATAGATGTCGCCCTGCAATTCGTCGGGGGTGAGCATCATGACCAGGTCGGCCCACTTGGCGGCCTCGGCGACTTCCATCACCTTGAAGCCGGCGGCTTCCGCCTTCTTGGCTGAGGCCGAGCCCTTGCGGAGCGCGATCACAACGTCCTTGACGCCGGAATCCTTGAGGTTCAGCGCGTGGGCATGGCCCTGGCTGCCGTAGCCGACGATGACGACCTTCTTGCCCTTGATCAGGTTCAGGTCGGCGTCGCGATCATAATAAACACGCATGGGTCGTTCCTCTGTTCGGCAACTTTATTTCAAGCGCCCGGTCGAAAGGTCACTGGCGGCTGGCCAATGACCGTGAAATGCCGCCGGTTTCTAGGGCGACGGATGTCGCGAGACAAGCCCGCGACGGTGATTTTGCTGGCGTTTTCTCGGCTATATCTCCGCCAGCACGGGATACAGCGACGCGAGCAATAAAATTGCCATGGTCACGTTGAAGATGCGCACCGCCCGGCGCGATTTGACCAGCGGTTGCAGTGCGGTACCGGACAGCGCCCAGGCCAGCGACGATAGCGCGCCGATGCAGAGCGATACCAACACCTGCAAGCCGACATTCCACGGATAGGCCGAGATCGCCGCATAGGCGGTAATGATGCTGATCGCCATCACCCAGCCCTTGGCATTGACCCATTGAAACAGCGCCGCACCGATAAAGCTCATCGGGCGCCGCTGCTCGGCCTCCCCCGGCTCCGGCGGGCCGGAGCGCGCGATGGCATAAGCGAGATAGACCAAATAGGCCGCGCCGGCATATTTCAAAACCGTCTGCAGCCATGGCAGCGAGGCGAAGACGGCGCCGAGGCCGAGCCCGGTGACGCCGATCATGAAGGCATAGCCGACGGTGACGCCCGCCATATGCGGCAGCGTGCGGCGAAAGCCGTAATTCAGGCCGGAGGCGAGCAGCATGATGTTGTTCGGCCCGGGGGTGAAGAACATCACCACCGCAAAGATCAGAAACGCCCACAGCAGATGCAGCGACAGCTCCATCACGCCACCTCACGCAAGGCGGGCGGACGACGCGACAACAGCATCACCGCGATGCCCAATACAACGACGATCATACCCGCGAGACGTAGCGGACCGAAGGTTTCGCCAAAAGTGAGACTGGAGGCCGCAGCGCCGATGAACGGCACCAGCAGGGCGAACGGCACGACCTGTGCGGCAGAGTAGTCCTGCAACAGCCGGCCCCAGATCCAATAGCCGAGCGTGGTGCCGACCAGTGCGAGGAAAAGCACGCAGGCGATCGCTTGCGGCGAGACATGTGTCAGCGCATGCCACGTCGTGGTCGCGCCATCGACCGAGAACAACACGATCAGCAACGGCACGAGCGCAATCAGACTGATCCAGGCAAACAGATCCAGCATCGGCACGCCCTGTGCGCGGCGCAGCAGCAGATTGGAAAACGCAAAACTGATCGGTGCCGACATCAGTACGATGAAGGGAAACACGCTGAAGTCATAACCGACAGTGAAGCAAATCATCATCAGCCCGACCATGGCAACGAAGATGCCGAGCACCTGCTGTCGCGTCGGCTGCTCCTTCAACAGCAAGGCCGCGTGATGCCAAAGCGCAGCGTGGTCAGCAGCGTCGACGACATCTCATCGACCGCCATCCGGGTCAGCACAAAGCCGACGCCCCAGATCACGGCCACGGCCGTGGCGAGGAAGATGTCGAAGGGTTTCATTCGACTAGCGATCGCTCGGGTTAGGCATCTCTGCATCGACAGAGAGGGCAGAGAAATCAAATCCCAGAAGCGCACCAAGCTTAATCCGCACTTCATTCACGAAAGCGTCGGGCACCGTCTCTATCCTGCGAAAAACCCGCGCGGCACCATCCACGGCGCGCACCTGATCGACTTGAACGACACCTTTGGTCTTCAAGCCAACAGGCAACGGCACATTGAATGACCATGGACCCACATTCGATGTGATCGGACAGACCACGGCACGTCCCGAAGCCTCGTGGTAACGACGCGACGTCAACACAAGCGCCGGCCTCCGCCCACCCTGCTCCGTTCCAAGCACCGGATGGAATTCGACCCAGGCGATGTCACCGACGTCTTGGAGGGCCATTTTTCTTTCCAGCTTGGCGTTTCGACTTGGTTTTATCGGCCCTGATAGGTGTTCCGTCCGGACCCTCGACAATCAATCCACGGGAATAGTCATCGTCGATGATCTCCGAACCAATGTCTGGGCCCCATTCAACGGTTGGAGACGTCAAATCAAGTCGCTCAATCTCCGACAACATCTCGTCGAGCAACTGTGCCGAGGTCTTCCGGACCGAACGCAGCCGAAAGCCACTGCCTTCGACGATGAGGTCGAGTTCGCTCCCCGCCGTCACGCCAGCGCTTTCCGCCGCCGCCTTCGGCAGCCGGACACCCAGACTATTGCCCCATTGAGCGACTTTGACTTTCATCGGCCTGATCCTGTTTGGGATATACAATGTATATCCCAACGCTCGTTCCGTCCAGCTACATCCCCTCCGCGCCGCGGGTGATGGCGGCGACGCCGGTGCGGGAGATCTCGACCAGACCGAGCGGGCGCATCAGTTCGATGAAGGCGTTGATCTTCGACGACGAGCCGGTGATCTCGAACACGAAGCTCTCGATGGATGCATCGATCACGCGGGCGCGGAAGGCTTCGGCGAGACGCAGGGCCTCGACCCGATGCTCGCCGATGCCGCGCAGTTTCACCATCGCAAGCTCGCGCTCGATGGAGCCGCCGGCCACCGTCATATCGACGACCCGGTGCACCGGGATCATACGATCGAGCTGGTGCTTAATCTGGGTGATCACCATCGGCGTGCCGGTCGTGACGATCGTGATGCGGGAGACGTGCTTGTCGCTCTCGGTCTCCGACACGGTGAGGCTCTCAATATTGTAGCCACGACCGGAGAACAGGCCGATGACGCGCGCGAGCACGCCAGGCTCGTTGGCGACCAGCACGGACAGCGTATGCGTCTCGTTGGGATCGTGACGCTCTTCGATGAAATAGGCGGAGGCAGGCTGTTCCATTGTCGTTGTCTCTTTTCAACCGTCGCGGTCAGAATTCGGTAGCTTCAGAGAAGCGCCGTAGGCTCCTTCTACCCGCATGCGGGGAGAAGGTCGGGATGGCAGGGAGCCTCCGCACGTTCGGAGCAAGAGGACAGCCCCTCGCCCGCCCGGCTTCGCCGGTCGACCTCTCCCCGCCAGCGGGAAGAGGTTAGAAAGATCACACTAGCGCCTTGCCGCCGGCGAAGGCTTTGGCGGTGGCTTCGTCATTGGCTTCGAGTGGCAACAGCATTTCGTTATGCGCCTTGCCGGATGGGATCATCGGGAAGC
>SDZE01000116.1 GCA_004173095.1 Bradyrhizobiaceae bacterium | reverse complement strand
TTCGCCAAGCTCGAAACGGGAACACGCACTGGCTAACCGTTTCCTGACGTTAGCCAGTTCCGCAACGTAACCATCTGTATTCGAATATTATTCTGGGGCTAGTGGCGGAAGGGGTGGGATTCGAACCCACGGTACCCTTGCAGGCACGGCGGTTTTCAAGACCGCTGCCTTAAACCACTCGGCCACCCTTCCGTTCGCACAGCGCTTAGCAAAGGGGGGCCACGAGGGGAAGCAAAATGCGGCCTGCATCTTGCGGTGAAACCTGCATGCGGCCGCACCGAAACTGCTGCTCGCCCGACCAGCAGCATAGGTATCGCAGCCACTCACTGCTTTCCGGCTAGTCAGATCATAGCCGGCTCATTCGAATGCGCGGAGCCAGGCAAATTCGAACGACGACGGTGTTTGCGCCGATGCGCTCAGCGCGCTCCCGGCAGTGGCGCGCCGCCGACCGAGATGGCGCCTGCGGGCCGATCCGCCGGCGTGCGCTTGCGCGGCGCGACCGGAGCGGTACGCGCTGCGGTTGGCGCGGGTGCGACTGCTCCTGCCGCTGCGGCTGGTGCGCTGGGCGCCCTGCCCGGCTGCGCCTGCTCTAGTCGGCTCGTCAGGTTGGTCACCTGGAGGGTCAAGCCCTGAATCTGATCCGAAAGGCGCCTGATTTCGGTCTGCTGAGCGTTGAGGAGCCCGGTTGCCGTCTGGATGGCGTCGCCGGTGCGCTGCTGGAATGCCGCGAACTCCGCCGCGCTCACCGAGGGGTCGGTCGCGCTGGCTAAGACGTCCGAGCCGGAAGCAGTGCTCGTCGCCGGGGCGGCCGATCCATGCAGCATATCCGTGACGGCATCGAGGTTGAGCCAGACCAGAGCGCCGCCGATTCCAAGCAGCAGCAGCAGCGCCACAACACCTATCAGCCCGAATGACCGCTGCTTGCGCGGTGGTATCGGCGGTGGCCCGACATTGATCTCAGTTCCGAATGTATCAGCCAACTTGGTTTCCCCGCGTCTCTTATGCTCGGTCCCACGGCCCACGCGACGCGAACCTGAAATTACTATGTCTTCACATGCCCCTCCGAAGCCATCGACTCGGGGGAGCCCTGGCCATTCTTTCTGATTCATCCACCCGGCGCGAGGCGTGAGCCACGCAACCGCCAAGGAATCTCCCAGATGGTGCCATGGTTTAACACATGCGGATGTTGCAGTGGCGCATCACAGTCCGACTGATTGAGAGGCGGCGCATGATTGTCTTTGACTGTGCGGCCTGCCGTGACGTTTGGTCAGTGCGGGGCCAAAGGACGAAGACCATGATCGATACCGTCACCGCATTATTCGGCGTACTCAGCGCAAGCATCCTCGTTGCTCACGCCTATGACGGCTTTCGCGCGCGCTTCTAACTTGAGCCGGGCAACGCCGCCTCGTCACATCGAGGCTGGCTAGCAGACTGAATGAATTTACGCCGACGGCTGGCAGCAGCCACCGATCGGCCGGAACGAATTGAAAAGCCCCTACCCGTTGTTAAATCGGCCCCCGCCGGCCCGAGGCAGCCGCCTGATTGCCACCGGACGCCTTGACGGCACGCAGGCCGTCAGCCGGCCAGCACCATTGAATGGCTGAGTGCAGGCGAACTCTTCGAGACCGGGAAAGCCTCGACCCGAATGGTCCACCGGAGTGGCCAGCACGTCAGGTCCGGACGCACCACATGCACATAGCCGCCGACATCGGCCTTGTCGGCGCTGTCGTCGAAACGCTCGTCGATCATCTCACCATGGAGGTGCGCCATACGGCAACGGCGCATTTGCGCATAGGATGTCGTCTCGTATGTGGCCAACGGGGCCTCCTGCGATCGCTCATAGCCTGCTGTAAGTCTGAGCGAGTCGCGGTTAACAATTTCCAAACAATTTTAAACGTCGCATCGGCGAGCGATCCCGCGTGGCGTCAGTACCGACCCTTACCAGAGGCTGGCAGGGTGGCACATTGAAGCGTCGCCAACCGAACGGTCTGCCGCGCATCGCAATGAGCGCATACGAAGATCCGGACTTCGCCGCCGTCGTCGTCGGGTTCGATCTTGAGCAGAAAAGACCGAGTTCGACACGTCGAGCACTTCAGATGCTCAGTCCGGATATTGTCGTTCACATAGGCTCTGCGTCTGGACGGCATATCTGATCTCCGAAATCAGCCAGCATTCCTTCTGCGCAAATAAGGCCGTCCCATATCACCCGATTCACAACTTATAATTGCTTAATATGATCGCTTCCCGATCAGGAAGTCGCTTGCCTCTGTTGGAACCGTATCAGATGGGATGACGAGGGCTCATCCCCGCCAGCCTGCCTCTTTCGCAGCGTCCAATTATACCTCGTCAAATTCTTTGATTGCGATCTGAACTGGCACAACTGTAGATTTTCCTGCGTTCAGATTCGCACACGGGATGCGTGAGATGCAGAAGCGCTATCAGACGTCGAATATTCCGATAGAGATCGTCCGGACCGTGGTGGCCATATCTGAGACGGGAAGTCTGACGAAGGCTGCCGAGCGGCTCGGACTGAGCCAGCCAGCCGTCAGCTCTCAAATCAAGCGCATCCAGGGACTCGTTGGCGGTGAACTTTTCGCGCGAACCTCGCATGGGACGACGACGACCCAACTCGGCGAGCTGATCGTGTGTCAGGCGCGCCGCATTCTCGATGCGAACGACCAGATGCTGCGGATCGGCGGAGCCGCTCATTTGCAGCAACCTACCCGGCTGGGATTGAGCACGCTGTTCGTGGATGAGTTCTTCAGCAAAGTGGCGACGCCGCGCCTCGACAGCGTCGTGATCCACACGGACAATTCGGTCGGCATCACCAGAGGGTTGATCGACGGCTATATCGATATCGCTTACGTTTTCGAGAATCCGGAAATGACCAGCGATATCTCGCCATTGATCGTCAATGAGATGGACGAGGACATGGTGTGGGTACGCGCGAGGGATTTCGTGCTCAGCCCGGGAGCGCCGATCCCGCTGATCACCTGGCCCGGCGACGATGTGATGGTCCGCACGCTGACCCGCCATGGCCTGGCTTACAAAGTCGTGTTCAACAGTCCCGACTATCATGCGAAACTTGCGGCGGTCCGGGCCGGCATCGGAATCGTCGCCATCCCTCAGCGCATGATCCCCGACTCCCTCGTCTGGGCTCAAGAGTACTATCTACCGCCGTTGCCGCCGCTCAAAGCCCTGCTCTGCGCGCGTTCGAACCTCGGATCTCGGCAAAGTGCCGAATTGCTCAGCACCTTGTCCGAGCAATTTTTCAAGTCATCGCAGAGCGTCAGCATTTAGCTGGCTGCTATCGGGGGACGAGATAATGCGCGTCCCACGCGCTGCGCGGAACCTCCGCGCCGAGTTGATAGCTGAACGATTTGATGTCCAAACCATCGGGCCACGTCTCGCAGACATAAGCCAACTTGTACCATCTGCCCGCGGACCTGATCGCGCCTCCGGTTGCCTTGATGTGCGTCCCGTGAATCACCGGATCCGCAAAGGCATAAGCCACGAATTCATCGGGCCGAGAGCCCTTGTGTTCACGACCGACGATGCCATTGCGCGCGCATCGCAGCGTTGCTCGATACGGGTCGTAGGATCAAGTTTCAGCATCTGGTCAGCGCGCGAGGACTTGGCGGCTGCGGGGCCGAATATGCTCGCCGCTGAAACGATGGCGATGCCTAGTGCAGATCGATCGAAAACTGTTCTGAAACCGGAAGAGTTCGATCAGGGCTAGCACGTTCGCGCTCGCCCCCCCCGCGGCGATGCAGGAATGAGGCGTCTCAGCCAATGCGTTTATAGTTGAGCAGCTGACGAAACTCAGATGCTTTGAAGTCGCGCCCGCCGGATCCGCTGATGTGAACGCGCCAGCCAGCATCTTTCAGTTGTTGCGCCTGCGCGACAGCGGTGTCGGCCAAGATGCGATGCGTGATCAGGCTGCGATCGTCGCGCGTTGCGTGGATGGTGTAGATCTCACCTCTGCACGCACTGTCGGGGAGCGCGCTTCCTATTCCGTCTTCACTCACGCTTGCCATCAGTGCCGATCCTCGCCAGAGAAACACCTAAATGAAGCGTGAGGCTATACAGTTAACCAAACATTAAATTGAAGGCGCCTGCGTGCCTGCGGCGCTCTCGATCTTAACTTCGCTTGTCCTTCTTCTCGTCGTGCTTCGACTTCTCAGGCTGGGTCGCGCTGACAGGATCGGATGCGGGAAAACTGTCTTTCAAGCCCGTCTTCAGCTCCTCATGCGTCTGGCGATCTTTCTTCAGCCCTTCCTTGAGGCCCTCAGCATATTTGTCGTGCGGTGCGGGATCGAATTTTTCGGTCATGATTTGTCCTCTTCACCGGAAAACAAATCTGACACCGAGAAGTTCCCGCCGACGCGGCCTAGTCGAGGCCGCGCTCACGGCTCAGTTTGACCAGTTCCTGAATGAACAACGCTTTCTGCTTGTCATCGAGTGACAGATAAAGCGGTTCTGCGGCGTCAGCCACGGCCCGTTGATCGACGGCGCGATCGTTCAGAAACTGGGCCTCGTTGCGCAATTGCTCGATGATGTCGTCCGGCGGATCGCGCTTTGCGCGGGCGATGCGCAGCTTCAGACGCTCGGCGCCGTTATTGCCCAATGTGTGCATCGCGTCGCTGAAGCCGGTCCAGTTCTTCTCCTGCTCAGGCGTCAGCTTGAGCGAGGTCTTGATCCTGACGATGTTGGCGTCGCTGTTGGCGACGATCTGCTCGGCCGTCAATTCCGGCGCCTGCTCTGCGCCCTTCTTGTTTTTCCGCGCCTGCCCCTGCTTCGACTGCGCGCCCGACACCGGCCCGCGTACGCTGCCCTTGTTCGCGGGCACGCCAAGCACGCCGCCAACCGCGCCGACGACGCCGCCCACTGCACCGCCCAGAACACCGCCAATCGGCCCGGCTGCCCGATTGCCGTCCCGCGCACCTTGCTGCATGCCCTGCACCAATCCCTGAGCATGAACGGTTCCGGTATGACCGAGCATCACGGCGAGCGCGACGCACGCGACGTGATGCAACTGGAATGAACGGGTCGTCAGCATATCCTCAGCCTCTCTTGCGGCGCAGCAAAACTCGTCGATCGAACATCGCCAACACAACATAGTAGCTTGGCAATGGCCGAGTCCACCGGCCGCAATACGTCGTATCGGCGGCGTAAATATGGACCTCGTCGCAACAAGCCTGTTAGATCAGTGCGGCGCAACGACGAACGCGGCGCCTAATATCTGAAACGTTCAAGGGGTGGAAATGGCAACCAACAAAAAGAAACTGCTGATTACCGAATCGCTCTCACCGCAAGGCCGCGCGCTGTTTGATGCGCGCGACGACGTTGAGACCATCGAGTTCAGCAATCTGATCTCCGCCTCAGATTTTCTGAAATTGATCGAAGCTAACGCACCCGTGCATGGCGCTGCACTTGGCGCGACACGCTTCGGCGCTCCGGAACTCGAGGCCTGTCAGGACGTCAAGGTCGTCGCGCGCATCGGTGTCGGCTACGACGCCGTGGATGTCCCCGCACTGAGCCAGCACAAAGTGCCGCTGATGATCGCCGGCACCGCCAATTCGCCATCCGTCGCCGAACAGGCGCTTTTCATGATGCTGACATTGGCGAAACGGGCAGCCGAGCTGCATGCCATGGTCCGCGATGGAAAATGGGCGACGCGCTTCACGGCGCTCCCGTTCGACCTGTTCGGCAAGACCGTTCTGGTGGTCGGCTTCGGCCGCATCGGCACCCGTACAGCATCCCGATGCCAGGCGATGGAGATGAACGTCCTGGTCCATGACCCCTATGTGTCGGACGACGCCATCAAAGCGGCTGGCTACGAGCCGGTCAAAGATCTCGACGCCGGTGTGAAGCAAGCAGATTTTGTGACCTTGCACTGCCCGAAGACCCCGGAAACGACCGGGCTCTTCGATGCCGCGCGGATCGCCAAGATGAAGCCGACGGCCTATCTCATCAACACCGCGCGTGGTGGCATCGTCGCAGAAGCCGCGCTGTACGACGCGCTCACCACCGGCAAGCTGGCGGGCGCCGGCCTCGACGTGTTCGAAGCCGAACCACCGCCGCTCGGGCACGCTTTGTTCGAACTCCCGAACGTCATCATCGCCCCGCATGTCGCCGGCGTCACGCGCGAGGCGCTCGACCGCATGGGCCTGCAGACGGCCCGCAACATGCTGAGCGTGCTCGATGGTGAGCCGATCCGCGCCAATGTGGTCAATACCGACGTCTTGGACTGAATGCTGATTGGCGTGGCGCAGCCTGGATCGGCTGCCGCTACGCCCCAAAACAGCCACAGGCCTTGGGAAAGTGTCATCTGGCCGGCTCGCCAGCCAGTGACATCATATTTTGTTGGACCACATTGTGGTGCCGGGAGCAGCGCTTTGACTCGAACCGATCCGACTGACCACGCCCTCGCCGCCATCGCCAGCCTGCTCGACAGCAAGGAGGCAGCGCGGCTGCACGTTGCTGACGCGGCGCCGGACCGCGCGGACGACACTCTGCTTGCTGAGACGAACACGCTGGACGCTGCGTCGGTCACGGACGTCGAGCCGGCGCCGGTGTCGGCCGCAACGACTGCTGCCGCGAATGAGCCTCCCGCAAGCGCGCTTGCGGCGATCGAGCCCGCCGAAGTCGATGGTTACACACGTCTCGGCCCGGGGCCACTGGATGCCATCCGATTCCGCTGGACAGCGCGGCGGGATGACAGTGGTCAGTATTTCGTCGATGAAACCATCGGCAGTCACGCGCGCGCCATTTCGTCGGGCCCAATGCCCGCGCAAGACGTCGTTGCTTTCATCAATACCCGCGAGCAGGCGGCGCGCGATCGTTTTAACGACCTCAAGCAGCAGATGACGATCGACCGGACCGCGCCGCCGACCGACACCGTCGCTGAGAGCTGATCAGGCGCAGCGGACAGCACGCAAGCCAGGCGACGCGGGCTGATCCGGCAGGCTAGCTATCCGACAGGCTTGCCATACTGCTCGTCGGTCACCTTCTCCATCCAGTCCGCGGTCTTGCCGTCGAGCGCTTCCTGCATGGCGAGATGAGTCATGCCGGTCTCCGGCGCTGCGCCGTGCCAGTGTTTTTCGCCGGCCGGAATCCAGACCGTATCGCCGGGCTTGATCTCGATGATCGGCTGCCCCTCAGTCTGAAAGCGTCCGACGCCGGCCACCACATAGAGCGTCTGCCCGAGCGGATGCGTATGCCAGGCCGTGCGCGCGCCGGGTTCGAAGCTGACACGAAACGTCACCAGGCGCGCCGGTGCTTCGGCGACGATGACCGGATCCTGCCAGACCGTACCAGTGAAATATTCCTCAGGCGCCCGTTTGGTCGGGCGTGAACCCGCTGGAAATAGTTTCATGATACGGTCTCGCTGTTGTATTGGCGTTGTTGCCGGTGAATTCAGGTCTTCGACGCGGCGTAGCGCGCCTTGGTCTCGGCATTCATGGGATAGAGGCCGGGCAACGCAGCGCCGTTGTTCACTTCATTGACGATCCATGCCTCCATCCGCTCCTGCTCTTCGCCTTCGGCGAGAACGTGGTCGAGCATGGCTTTCGGAATGACGACGGCGCCGTCCTGATCGGCAACGATGATATCATCCGGGAAAATCGCAACGCCGCCACAGCCGATCGGTTCACCCCAGCCGACGAAGGTCAGGCCCGTCACCGAGGCCGGCGCGGCAAAGCCGTCGCACCAGACCGGAAGATTGGTCCCGAGCACACCCTCTACGTCGCGCACGACGCCATCGGAGACCAGCGCCGCCACGCCGCGCTTCTGCATGCGGGCGCACAGGATGTCGCCGAAGATGCCAGCGTCGGTGATCCCCATGGCATCGACCACAGCGATGCAGCCTTCCGGCATCGCCTCGATGGCGGTACGGGTGGAAATCGGCGACGACCACGACTCAGGCGTGGCGAGATCTTCACGCGCCGGCACGAAGCGCAGCGTGAAGGCCGGGCCGACCAGACGCGGCAATCCCGGACGCAGCGGCTTGGCGCCGCGCACCCAGACATTACGCAGCCCTTTCTTCAACAGCACCGTGGTGATGGTGGCGGTGGAGATCTTGGACAGGGTGGCAACGGCTTCGGGAGACAGGGACATGCGCGACTTTCCGGTCGGAGGATGATTAGGCGGCGCATCTTGCGGTGGAATGCCACGACGTCAAGAGCCGCGATCGCGCGTCTGAGCCCGCGCGGTGACATACTCTGCGATCATTGCAGCTTATCATGACATCGCGTTTTAATTTATTGAAGATACTGGACTATTTCGAGAATGCGAATTCCACTGGCCGGCAAAACGCGTTATGCATTGCGTCTAGGTTACCGACGCGAGACGCCATGGCCGCAGTTCTCTCCCCGCCCCGAATCCTGCCGTCAGGTGACGCTGCGATCACCGTCGAGTTCAGCCGCACTATCGACGACGATGCCAATCGTCGCGTGTTGGCGCTTGATCAGATCGTTGCCGCGGAAGCTTTACCGGCGATTACTGAAACTGTGCCGACCTATCGCTCGCTTCTGGTGCATTACGATCCGCTGCAGATCGATTTCGATACGCTCGGCGCCAAGCTCACAGCGCTTGCGCAGCAGCCATTGCCGGACGCAAAAGCAATGCGGCGCTGGCGCATCCCCGTTGCTTATGGCGGCGAGAACGGCATCGATCTTGAAGACGTGGGCAAGGCCCTCGATATCTCGCCCGACGAGGTGATCGCCCGCCACGTCGGCGGCGACTACAAGGTCGCGATGATTGGCTTCACGCCGGGCTGGTCCTATCTCAGCGGCCTTCCCGCATCGATGCAGATGTCGCGCCGGCAGAATCCGCGGCTGCTGACGCCGGCCGGCACCATTTCCATCGGCGGCATCCAGACCGGCGTGCAATGCCTTGCCGGCCCCAGCGGCTGGCATCTGCTCGGCCGCACCGCCGTTCGCACCTATCAGCTCGGTCGCGATCCCATCTTCCTGCTCGAGCCCGGCGATGCCATTACGTTCGTCGCCGTCGATGAGAAGACCTTCAAGGACCAGGATCGCGCGGCCGAGGCCGGTGAATTCGTCGCCGAGTTGATCGCGTCATGAGCAAGCTCCTCATGACGTCCATCAGCCCAGGTAGTTCGGTTCAGGATTTCGGCCGCTTCGGCGCGCAACGCTATGGGCTGGTCCCCTCCGGTGCCGTCGATCGTCTGGCGATGGCAGCGGCGAACGCCCTGCTCGGCAACCCGCTCTTCACGGCGACGATCGAGCTTGGTCCGCTCAATTCGGTTGTCACGGCAAAAGGCGGCGCTGTGCGTGTCGCACTAACTGGCGCGCAGCGCCCTGCCGATATCGGCGGCACGCCGGTGGCTGTGAATACGACCGTCATGCTGGCAGATGGCGAGAGCCTCACGATCGGCGTGGCGCGGTCAGGGACATTTGGTTATCTCGCCATCGAGGGCGGCGTTCGCGGCGAGCCCATGTTCGGCAGCTTGGCGGTCAATGCGCGGGCCGGCCTCGGCAGCCCCTATCCCCGCCCGCTCCAGCCGGGAGACCACCTGCAGGTGGCCGCCGCAAGCGTGACGACGGAGAAGCGGATCGATCTGCCCGCGCCGGTGGAAGGGCCGATCCGCGTCGTGCTGGGACCGCAGGACGACGAATTTGCGGACGGCAAAGATCTGTTCCTGAACAGCGAATGGAAGATTTCGGCGACCAGCGACCGCATGGGCTATCGGCTCGAGGGTCCCTCGATCAAACATCTGCACGGCCACAACATCGTCTCCGACGGCACCGTCAATGGTTCGATCCAGGTGCCGGGTAATGGCCAACCCATCGTGCTGATGCCTGACCGTGGAACGTCCGGCGGCTATCCGAAGATCGCTACCGTCATCTCCGCGGATCTCGGCCGCTTCGGCCAGACCCAGCCCGGCAAGCCATTCCGCTTCAAAGCGATCACGATGGCCGAGGCACAGGCCGCCTATCGTGCATTTTCGGAATTGCTGCAAAGCCTGCCGGGCCGGGTTCATGACAGCAATATCCTGATGCTCGATATCAAGGCGCTGCTGCAGGCCAATGTGGCCGGCACAGCCATCGACGCCACCAACGACGCGACCTGGCAAGCGACAGTCGCAGATCGCTAACGCTCAACGACGGAGTGCTTATCATGACCATCGACCTCAATTGCGACCTCGGCGAAAGTTTTGGCATGTGGGAGATGGGCAACGACGCCGAGATGATCGAGCTTGCGACCTCGGTCAACATCGCCTGCGGCTATCACGCCGGCGATGCCGATGTGATGCGCAAGACGGTGCAACTAGCCAAGGCACGCAATGTCCGGATCGGCGCCCATCCGGGCTACCGTGACCTGCACGGCTTCGGCCGCCGGCCGATCGTCGGCCTGACCGCACTGGAGATCGAGAACCTCATCGCCTATCAGATCGGCGCGCTGCAGGCGATCGCCGCCATGGAAGGCATGAAGGTCACGCATGTGAAGGCGCATGGCGCGATCTCCAACGTCGCCTGCGAGGACGACATGACCGCGCGCGCCATCGC
>SDZE01000344.1 GCA_004173095.1 Bradyrhizobiaceae bacterium | reverse complement strand
AGTTACGAGGATGGTCATGGGGTCTCTCCAGGGTTTGGGTCGGGTTCGGTCAGAAGACATCCTCTAAATCGATCCACATTCGAGCCGATAGCCGCTATATCTGGACAGACCGTCTCACTAACGGGACGATCGTGAACGGAGCGCTCATGGATCTGCTGGCCCTCGCTGATTTCAATCTTGTCGCCCGCCACGGCGGCTTTGGCCGTGCTGCGCGGGCTGCCGGGCGCCCGAAGGCGACCCTGTCGCGCCGGGTCGCGGAGCTTGAAGCGGCGCTCGATCTGCGGCTGTTCGAGCGCGGGGCGCGGGTGCTGAAACTGACCGAGGAAGGACGCGCCCTGTTCGAGCGAACCGGGGCTCTGCTCGCCGAACTCGACGAGACGGCGACGGCGATTGCGTCAGGCGGCGCGAAGCCACGCGGACTGCTGCGGATCAGCGCGCCGTTGCTGTTCTCGCAGACCGCGATGGGGAAGATCGCGGCCGGCTTCGCGCTGACATATCCGGAGGTCCGGCTCGAGGTCACCACGGAAGACCGCACCGTCGATATGATCGAGGAGGGCTATGACCTCGTCATCCGCGTCAATCCGGATCCGGACATCAGCCTCGTTGGTCGCATCTTTTTGCGCGACCGGCTGGTCGTGGTCGCGAGTCCAAATCTCGCGCGGCCGGACGGAGCCGCCGTTCCGGTCGTGCTGCGCGGATCGGCGGACCGGCGTGACGCGTGGGACGTCGTGACCCCGCGCGGACGGTCTCGCATCCCCGTCGATCCGGTGCTCCGCCTGTCATCGCTGATCATGGTCCGCGATGCCGTGCGCATGGGCGTCGGCGCCGGCTGTTTGCCGATCTCGTTGGTCAGCCATGATCTGGCTGCCGGCATGCTGGTCACGTGGGGCGATGTGGAAGGACCGGAGATCGCCCTATGGGCGCTCTATCCATCGCGACGGCTGCTGAGCGCACGGGTCTCGGCATTCCTTGATTATCTGAAAGACGCGTTCCCCAATGGGACGCCGGGTGAACTGGCCGCGTATATCGGGGCACAATAGCTAGGCGTGTATGGTCGGATGAGCGCAGCCTCACCCGCGGTCCGAACTTGACCGCCCCCCCCCCCGCCGCCCGGATGGATTGCCGGGTCAAGCCCGGCAAAGACGTGGGAAGGACGGCGCGCTTCGGGGACTGTGGCCGTCCCGCACCCTGTCGGGCTGGGCACGAGAGAGAACGAGACGCCGCCTTTCCTTGCCGCCGCCGCTTTGCTAATTCAGCGCGCAACGACAACGACAAAATTGCAGGAAACGCGGGACATGAAGCTGCTCAATCCGGACGAGCTGATCGCCATCGACATCCACACCCATGCGGAGGAGCCGTGCGGCTGCCATGCGGATGACGGCTATGACGACTTCCAGGCGCGGATGGCGGAATATTTCAAATCGCCACACAAGCATCCGCCCACAGTGCCTGAGACAGCGGCCTATTACCGCGAGAAGAAGATCGCCGCGGTGATCTTCCCGGTCGATGCCGAACGCGAGACCGGTTTCCGCCGCTACAGCAATGACGAGATGCTGGAAGTCGCCGCAGAGAATTCCGACGTCCTGATCCCGTTCGTGTCGATCGATCCGCACAAGGGCAAGCTCGGTGTCCGCGAGGCGCGCCGGCTGATCAAGGATTACGGCGTCAAGGGCTTCAAATTCCATCCGACCATGCAGGGCTTCTATGCCAATGACCGCATGGCCTATCCGCTCTATGAGGCGATCCAGGAAGGCGGCGCCATCGCGCTGTTTCATACCGGCCAGACTGGGGTCGGCTCCGGCATGCCTGGCGGCATGGGGATGCGGCTGAAATATTCCAACCCGATGTATATGGACGACGTCGCGGTGGACTTTCCGGACATGAAGATCATTCTGGCGCACCCGTCCTTCCCCTGGCAGGAAGAGGCGCTGTCGGTCGCGACCCACAAGCCCAACGTGTATATCGACCTGTCCGGCTGGTCGCCGAAATACTTCCCGCCGATCCTGGTTCGTTATATCAATTCCATATTGCAGGATAAGATGCTGTTCGGCTCCGACTGGCCGGTGATCATGCCGGACCGCTGGATGGCCGACTTCGCCAAGCTCGACATTCGCGACGAGGTGCGTCCGAAGGTCCTGAAGAACAACGCACGGAAACTTCTGGGGATATGACGACAACCGATCTGCCTGAAAAGCTCGCTGCCTCGAGGCAGATCGCCGCCATCGCCACCGCCTTCTTCCTGCCGTTCTCCACCAGCGGCCAGGCGATCGCTGTGTCCGTCTTCGCCGTGCTGGCGTTGCTGACGCTGGATCGCGCTCGCTT
>SDZE01000487.1 GCA_004173095.1 Bradyrhizobiaceae bacterium | reverse complement strand
TGGAGTTTTCGTGGAATCAGCGCTTCGACAAGGTGTCGAAGTCGATCCTGCAGATGAACGCCGTCTTCATGCCGATGGCCGCCGTTGTGTCGGGCCGCGTCTGGCAATCACTGCCGGCTGCCGACAAGGAGCTGATCACCAAGGCCGTGAAGTCCACGCTCGACGCGCAGATCGACGAACTGGCAGGCGCCGAGCCGGCTTTGATCGAGAATTTCAAGGGCACGTCGGTGCCGGTGCGCCAGGTCGCCACCAAGGATACCGAAGCCGTCATCGCCGAGTTCGACAAGATCTGGCTGCCGAAAGCGCCCGTGCTTGCAGAACTGCGCAAGGTTGGCGCGACGCTCTAGCCACCACCACCACCATCATCATCATTTTTCCATCAGCCGGCGTGCAGGGCACGCCGGCATCACACGGAGTTTTGCCATGAGTCCTCGCGTTTCCTGGGAAGGTGTCTTCCCGGCCGTCACCACCCAGTTCCACGATGATCTGTCGCTCGATATCGATGCCACCGCCAAGGTGATCGATGGCCTGATCCGCGACGGCGTGTCCGGTTTGATCATCTGCGGCTCGGTCGGCGAGAACACCTCGCTCGAGCGCAAGGAAAAGATCGCGATCATGGAGGCGGCCAAGTCGGTCGCCCGAGGCCGCATCCCCGTCCTGTGCGGCATCGCCGAATTCACCACGGCCTTTGCCGTCGATACGGCGAAGGAAGCCGCGCGGGTCGGCATCGACGGCATCATGGTGATGCCGGCGCTGGTCTATTCGTCCAAGCCGCACGAGACCGCCGCGCATTTCCGCGCGGTGGCGTCCGCCACCGACCTGCCGGTGATGCTGTACAACAATCCGCCGATCTACAAGAACGACGTCACGCCGGACATTCTCGCCACGCTCGCCGACGTCGAAACGGTGGTGTGCTTCAAGGACTCGTCGGGCGATACCCGGCGCTTCATCGACACCCGCAACATGGTCGGCGATCGCTTCGTGCTGTTCGCCGGCCTCGACGATGTGATCGTCGAAAGCGTCGCCATGGGTGCGGTGGGCTGGGTGTCCGGCATGTCGAATGCGTTCCCGCGCGAGGGCGAGACGCTGTTCCGTCTGGCGAGAGCAGGGCGCTATGCCGAGGCCATGAAAATCTATGAATGGTTCATGCCGCTGCTGCATCTCGATGCACGGCCGGATCTGGTCCAGTGCATCAAGCTTTGCGAGAACATCATGGGCCGCGGCACGGCGCTGACGCGCCCGCCGCGCCTCGCGTTACTGCCGCATGAGAAGGCGGAAGTCGAAGGCATCATGGCCAAGGCACTGCGCACGCGTCCGAGCCTGCCCGACGTCGGGCTCAAGGCGGCCTGACCCGAGCTGTCAACGCAAAACGGCGCGCCGGCCGGATCAAAAGCCGGCGTACCGAATGATCAGGAGTTTCGATCGCGCCGTTCGAAGGCCTCCGCTTCGTCATCGCGGTCGCGCTTCGGTGTGGCGATATCGCCGTCCTCCTCCTCGTCGTCATCGACAGGGCGAGGGGCCGGTTTGTCGGTCGTGGGTTTCGGAGGCTCAATGCCTCGGGTCCGTGGCGTCATGACAATCCCCGCACTCGCGTCATGCGGGTAATAGAAGCAGATTTCACGGCATGTGGACATCCCGCTTGGCTGATCAGCCTGCGAATTGCCGAACACTCAGGTTCGGAAACCACCCTTGCGCTGCTCGGCGAGCCAGGCGGCCAAAGCCACCGACTTTTCGGCCGGCTTGCTGCCGGACGTGGTCTTGCCCGACGACGTCTTGCCTGATTTCGCCGCGACCTTCTTCTTAGCCGGCGCCTGCGGCATGGACGCCTCGCGGGCCACGCGCATGGCTTTCAGGCGCGCCATATTGTCGAGCACCGCCTTTTGGGCGGCATCTCGCTCGGCTTTGGTGGATTTATCGTCTGCGGACATCAATTCAGCTTCGTTCTGGGTTGTCTGGGGTCAGCGTCAGCGCCACGGATGCTCAGAGGAGCGCTGCGAGCGCGCGCGATCGTTGCGGGTTATATAAATGCCTGCGCCCGTTCAGCCAACAGTCGATCACAGCGTTGGGCCATTTCTGAGGCACCCGCTTCGTCATCGATACGAAATCGACGCGGTTGCGTCGCCGCGAGCGGTCTGAGACAATCAGCTTCTCATTCGGACCATTTTCTCCTCATGCCGCTCACGCTTTTCGACGATGGCGCCGACAATTTGCGCGGTCGCATCATCGCCATCTACGCCATTCTCATCCCGGCCAATGTCCTGGCCTGGATCTGGGCGCTGGTCGTATTCCGCGATCAACCGGTGCTGCTCGGCACGGCGGCGCTCGCCTACACGTTCGGCCTTCGTCACGCCTTCGACGCCGACCACATTGCGGCCATCGACAATATCACGCGCAAACTGATGCAGGCGGGCAAGCGGCCGATCTCGGTCGGCATGTTCTTTTCGCTCGGCCATTCGACCGTGGTGATCGTGGCGTCGATCTTCGTGGCGCTGGCGGTGTCGGCGCTGCAGGAACGGTTCGACAACTTCAAGGAAGTCGGCGGCCTGATCGGCACCGGCGTTTCCGCCTTCTTCCTGCTGGTCGTCGGCATCGCCAACCTCTTCATTTTAGTCGCGGTCTATCGCGTCTTCCGCGCCGTCAAGCGCGGTGAACGTTTTATCGAAGAGGATCTCAATGCGGTGCTGTCCCAGCGCGGCATCATCGGCCGCATGCTGCGCCGGTCGTTCTCCGTCATTACCAAGAGCTGGCACATGTACCCGCTCGGCATTCTGTTCGGTCTCGGTTTCGACACCGCGACCGAGATTGCCATCCTCGGCATCTCCGCATCGCAGAGTGCCGAAGGTCTCTCGATGTGGTCGATCCTGGTTTTTCCAGCGCTGTTCACCGCTGGCATGTCGCTGGTGGATGCCACGGATTCGATTTTGATGGTCCGCGCCTATGGCTGGGCTTTCGTGAAGCCGATCCGCAAGCTCTATTACAACATGATGATCACGGCGGTGTCGGTGATCGTGGCGCTGGTGATCGGCGGCATCGAGGCGCTCGGCCTGATTGGCCGCAAGCTCGATCTTAATGGTGGGTTCTGGGAGGCGATCGAGGGCCTGAACGAGAATCTCGGCGCGATGGGCTACCTGATCGTCGGGATCTTTCTCGTCAGCTGGCTGGTCTCGATGCTGATCTACCGCATCAAGGGCTATGACGACATCGAGGTGCGCGTCCACGAAGCGTGAGCGCGGGCAATTACTTGGCCGGCATCTTCTCCAGCGCGGCACGCTTCCAGAGATCCCAGGCGCGCCCGTGGATCTGGTCGATGACTGAAAGTGTCTTCGCGCTTTCGTCGTTCTGCAGGTAGTTGACCGCGCCGCCCAGTGCCATCGCCTGCGACTGCAACTGCGCATTGACGTTGCTGTAGTGGGCGCGGAACACCACCATCGGGATGGTGGCCGCCACCACCACGCTGCCGTGGCCGCGCATCAGCGCGACATTGCGATCCGCCAGTTTCGCGGCCAGCGCCTTGCCGATCTGCGGCGTGCTCACCAGCATGTTGCTCACCCCAGCCGTGTCACGGATTTCAAACACCGGAACGTCCGGGGCAAGGAATGCGCCGAGATGGAACACCGGCCTGAGCGGCGCGCTGCTGACGCTGAACGGAATGATGCCCGGCGAATGCGTGTGCACGATCGCCTTCACGTCCGGCCGCGCCTTGTAGATTTCGCCATGAATGAAGCGTTCGAGAAAGCTCGCCCGCGCCTTTGCATCCACGGGGTTGGAGTCGAGGTCGTATTCGAGAATATCGTCGGCAGTTACCAGTGCGGGCGCCAGTGAGCGGCCCATCAAATAGCGATTGGGATCGCTGGGGTGCCGCATGCTGACATGGCCGAAACCATCGATGACGTTGAGATCGGTCAGCACGCGATTGGCGATCACCAGGTCCTGCATCAGCGCGGGATCGACGGGGCCTGCAGAAGCGGGAGCTGCAGTCTGCGCACGGGCGGGATGAATTGCGACTACGAGCGATGCGGTCAGCATCAGCCGTGCGACCAGGCGCGTGGACATAGGCAAAATCCTCCCGAAGAGCGCTGGCGATTGATTCCGCCTTCGCGCCTGACCTTAAGCAGCCAATATCGGACCGCCGGCTTTTTTCCAAGCGTCGATGCCGCCGTCGAGATGTGCGGCATGGGCGATACCGGCATCCTTCGCGGCATTCACCGCCATCGCCGAGCGCTCGCCATAGGCACAGAAGAACACGATGCGGCGGCGACTCGCCTGTGCGACCTCGCGCAGCATCCCGCCCGGCTTGAGATTGTCGGAGATCGACGGATAGGGCGCATGCAGCGCGCCGGACAGCGTTCCGAATTTCGCGCGCTCGCCGCTTTCGCGCAGATCGACCAGCAACATGTCGGGATCACCGAGATGCGCGATCGCTTCCTGCGGCGACAGCGCGAGGCCCTGTTGCTGCAATTGATCAGGCTTCAGCCCAACTTTCATATTGGCCGGGATCACCACGTCCATCAGCTTTGGATTCGGCAGGTTTAGATTGTTCATCAGTTCGATATAGTCATCGACCGATTTCACCTGTAGGCGCGGGTTGAAACGCTTCTCCTCACCGATGGTGGAGACCGTGTCGCCTTTGTAATCATGAGCCGGGAACACCATGGTTTCGTCCGGCAGCTTCAAGAGGCGATTGAACAGCGAGTCATATTGCGCCCGCGCGCTGCCGTTCTGGAAATCGGTGCGGCCGGTGCCGCGGATCAGCAGCGTGTCTCCGGTGAAGACGCGGTCTTTCATCATGTAGCTGTAGGAGTCGTCGGTATGGCCGGGGGTGTACATCACATCGAGGCTGACGCCCTCGATCATCACCTTGTCGCCGTCGCTGACGCGCATCGCCACGACATCGGCCTTGCTTTGATCGCCCATCACCGTGACGCATTGGGTGCGTTCGCGCAGTTCGGCGAGGCCGGTGACATGATCCGCATGAAGATGCGTATCGACGGCCTTCACAAGCCGCAGATCGAGTTCGCGCAGCAACTGGCAATAGCGATCGACCTTGTCCAGCACGGGATCCAGGATCAGCGCCTCGCCGCCGTGACGGCTGGCCAGAAGGTAGCTGTAGGTGCCTGATACGCTGTCGAAGAGCTGTCGAAAGATCATGTCGCTCACCATGCCTTGTGGTCGAATATTCCATATAAGCGGCCTTACGCAGTATAATACCCTGCGGAAGCTTATTACGGCGAATGTTTTCTGCTGCCGAATTGCATCGGCTGCCCGGCCAGCCTATGGCTGAGGTCGGAGGCTGATATGGCGCAATATGTGGTCGAGTTCGGCAAGGATGGCGGCAAGATCGAGCCCGACGGGCGGCTGGATGCGGCGGCTTTCCACCGCAATCATGCTGCGATCTGGACGGTCCTTGCTGCATCCTTGCAGCAGCACGGCAGCGGTGACGTGGTGGAGGTCGGCAGCGGCAGCGGACAGCACGTCATGTTCTTCGCCGAACACTCGCCGCAGCTCACATGGTGGCCAAGCGATCTCAATGCCGCGCATCTGAGCAGTATCGAGGCGTGGCGCAAATTTACGCAGCACGCCAATGTGCGGCCTGCGCTGCGCATTGATCTGACCGATCCGGCATGGTGCCCGGAATTGACCGACGGCAACGGCCCGCGCGAATTGCTGGCCGTGTTCTGCGCCAACGTCGTCCACATCGCGCCGTGGTCGGTGGCCGAGGGGGTGATCGCAGGCGCCGCGCGTTATCTGCGACCGGATGGAAAGCTCTTCATCTATGGCCCGTTCAAGCGCGATGGCCGACACACGGCGGACAGCAACGCCACCTTCGATGCGAGCCTGCGCCAACGCGATCCGGCGTGGGGCGTGCGTGATGTCGCCGAACTGGAGCAGGCGGCGCAGGGCGTCGGTCTGGTGCTAAGCGAGATCGCCGAGATGCCGGCCAACAATCTGATTCTGATATTCGCACGCGCCCCTGCATAGGCCGGCCGCGCCGGCGTGTGTTGATCTGCCGCAGGGGCGCCGTCATAGTCATCGAACAAGAGCGGCCAAAAAAACATCCGGCTGCATCCGGGCGGAAATCTCCATGAGGGACGCGACCACCCCTGAGAGTTTCGATGACGCGCGCGCGCGTGCCACAGTGTGGCGCCTGGCCGCCGCGCAGGCGCTGGGCGGTGCCAATTCGGCGGTGATCTTCGCGACCGGTGCCATCGTCGGCTCGACACTGGCGCCGAGCGCATCGCTCGCGACGGTACCGTTGTCGGTCTATGTGGTCGGCCTCGCATCGGCGACCTTGCCGGTTGGGATCATCTCGCGTCGCTATGGTCGCCGTGTCGCTTTCATCATCGGCAGCGGAGCGGGGGCGCTATGCGGCCTGCTCGGCGCCATCGCCATTCTGCAGGCCTCATTCGTATTGTTTTGTGTGGCGACGTTTTTCGGCGGCTTCTATGGCGCCGTCGCGCAGTCCTATCGTTTTGCCGCAGCCGATGGCGCCAGCCCGGCCTATCGCCCCAAGGCGGTGTCATGGGTGATGGCCGGCGGCGTGTTTGCCGGCGTGCTCGGGCCGCAGCTGGTGCAATGGACCATGGATATCTGGTCGCCATATCTGTTCGCGTTCAGCTTCCTCGCCCAGGCCTTTGTGGCACTGATTGCGATGGCCCTGCTGTCGACCGTCGATGCACCGAAGCCGGCGCCGGCGGATCTGCATGGCGGCCGACCCTTGATCGACATTATCAAGCAGCCGCGCTTCGTCGCCGCCGCCATTTGTGGCGTGGTGTCTTACGCCATGATGAATCTGGTGATGACCTCGGCGCCGCTGGCCATGAAACTCTGCGGCCTCAGCCTCAGCGATTCCAATTTCGGCATTCAGTGGCATGTGGTTGCCATGTACGGGCCGAGCTTCTTCACCGGCGCGCTGATCACCCGTTTCGGCGCGCCGAAGGTGGTGGCCGTCGGCCTCGTGCTCGAGGCGCTGGCGGCGGTGATCGGCATGTCCGGCATCACCGCGCTGCATTTCTGGATCGGGCTGGTGGTGCTCGGCATCGGTTGGAATTTCGGCTTCGTCGGCGCCTCCGCGCTGGTGCTGGAAACCCATCGCCCGCAGGAGCGCAACAAGGTGCAGGCGTTCAACGATTTCCTGGTGTTCGGCTTGATGGCGATCGGCTCGTTCTCGTCCGGCCAGCTGCTGGCAAATTACGGCTGGAATGCCGTCAATGCGGTGGTGTTTCCGCCGGTGTTGCTGGGCCTCGTCGTGCTGGCGATGGTGGGATTCGCCAAGCGGCGCGCGTTGAAGCAGGCCGAGGCTTTTCCGGATCCGGCGATCTGATCCGTCATTGCGAGCGCAGCGAAGCTACCCAGAAAGCCAAGAACTGGATTGCTTCGTCGCTGCGCTCCTCGCAATGACGGCGGAGGCGATTAATCTAGGTCGATCACACGCCCGGCCGTCTCGAACGCATCGCGTGGCCAGCTGATCTGCACCACGGCGCCATGGTCCGGAAACACACGGTTGCTGAACGTCACCTTCGCGCCGGTGCGCTCCAGCAGCGTGCGCGCGATGAACACGCCGAGGCCGAGGCCGCGGCGCGGGCCGTCATCGGTGTTGCGGCGGCGCGACAAATAGGGTTCGCCGATCCGCTTCAACAGGTCCGGCGGAATGCCGGGGCCGTCATCGGAAATCGACAACACGATGGCGTCGGCGTTCCACCAGGCATTCACCTCGACCTGTTCGCGGGCGAAGTCGACGGCGTTTTCCAGGATATTGCCGACACCGTACAGGATCGCGGGATTGCGCATGCCGACAGGCTCGGGCGCATTGGAGACCGCGATCCGCACTTTGATGGCGATGCCGAAATCGCGATGCGGCGACACCGTTTCCTCGATCAGTTGTGAAATTCGCATCTGATCGAACGGCGCGCCGCTGGAATTCAGCTGCGTGATCTTGGAAAGGATTTCGCGACAGCGCTGTGCCTGCTCGCTCATGGTGCGCAGATCGGCGGCGAGGTCCGGATTTTTATCGACGGTCTTCACCAGTTCGCGTGAGATCAGGAAGATGGTGGCCAGTGGCGTTCCCAGTTCATGGGCGGCTGCGGCGGCAAGGCCGTCGATCTGGGTCAGATGCTGCTCGCGCGTCAGCACCAGTTCGGTGGCGGCGAGGGCGTCGGACAGTTTGCGCGCTTCTTCGGTGACCTGAAACGCGTACAGGCTGGTGACGCCGATGGCGATCATGATCGAGAACCAGACGCCGAGCAGATAGATCTGCGGTAACACCAGCGGGTCGGCCGGATCCCACGGCAGCGGCAGATGAAAGAACGCCAGCACCGTGGTGCAGGTGGCGGCAAGGACACCGAGCGCAATGGTGAAATGCGTCGGCAGCGCGGTGGCGGAGATCAGCACGGGGGCGAGAAACAGGAACGAGAACGGATTCTGCAGGCCGCCCGTAAAGTAGAGCAGGCCGGCGAGCTCGCTGATGTTGAGCGCCAGCAGACCGGCGGCGCTGACTGCTTCCAGACGATGCACCGGATTGAAGAGCGTCTGCAGCACAAGATTCAGCGACGCCGACAGGCCGATGATCGTCACGCAGGGGATGATGGCCACGTCATATTCGAGGCCCTGCACCACCACGAAGATCGCGGCGAGCTGGCCGAGAGCTGCGAGCCAGCGCAGACGCAAAATCGTGTCGAGGCGCACATAGCGCCGCGGATGTCGAAAGTCGGAAGCGGAAACGTCGGTCATTTCAGACTTTTAGCGGGTTGGTGCGGCGACCACAAACGGCGGCGAGAACGTTAGGGTGCTGCATTTGCGCGCGGCCTTGCTTCACTTCTCCCCCAGCAAAGCTTCGCTTCGCAACGGGGGGGTAACTGAGCGTCTGAAATCCGAAGAGGTAAATGCTGCGACTTGAAGCTGCGGCTTGCTATCGCAGTCACGATGCCGCATGGAACGGCGGCCATGACCGTCGAACCCATCAAGCCAAGCGATCTGCCGATGCGTGATCAGGCCGCGATCGAGGTCGCGCATCTGGTCAAGGTCTACAAGACCGAGCGGGCCGTCGATGACATCTCGTTCCGCATCGCGCGCGGCAGCATCACGGGGCTGCTGGGCGGGAATGGCGCCGGCAAGACCACCACTATCGCCATGATCATGGGACTGGTGCTGCCGACCTCGGGCAAAGTGGCGGTGCTCGGCCATGCGATGCCGGAGCAATCGGCCGATGTGCTCGGACGGATGAATTTCGAAAGCCCTTATGTCGATATGCCGATGCGCCTCACGGTGCGGCAGAATCTCACGGTGTTCGGCAAGCTCTATGCGGTGCGGAACCTGCGCGAACGCATCGCGCAACTGGCGGCCGATCTCGATCTGACTGACTTCATCGATCGCGCCAGCGGCAAGCTCTCCGCCGGCCAGAAGACGCGCGTGGCCTTGGCCAAGGCGCTGATCAACGAGCCGGAACTGTTGCTGCTCGACGAGCCCACCGCGTCGCTCGATCCGGATACCGCCGACTGGATTCGCCAGCATCTGGAAACCTACCGCCGCGATCACAATGCCACCATCCTGCTCGCCTCGCACAACATGCTGGAGGTGGAGCGGCTGTGTGATCGCGTCATCATCATGAAGAAGGGCCGCATCGAGGACGACGACAGCCCGGCCGGCATCCTGCAGCGTTATAACCGCACGACGCTGGAAGACGTGTTCCTCGATGTCGCGCGCGGCCGTAACCGCGAGGAAGTGCAATGAGCATCATCGGGCATAGCCGCGGCCTTGCCATGCATCGCATCAATGCGATGGTGCTGCGCTACTGGTATCTGCTGCGCTCGTCGTGGCCGCGGATGCTGGAGCTGGTCTATTGGCCGGCGCTGCAGATCATCACCTGGGGCTTCCTGCAGAGCTACATCTCGCAGAATGCCGGCTTCTTCGCGCAGGCCGGCGGCACGTTGATCGGCGCCGTGATCCTGTGGGACATCCTGTTCCGCGGCCAGCTCGGCTTCTCGATCTCGTTCCTGGAAGAGATGTGGGCGCGCAATCTCGGCAATCTGATGATGAGCCCGCTGAAGCCGATCGAATTCCTGATCTCGCTGATGATCATGAGTCTGGTTCGCCTGGCGATCGGCATCATCCCGATGGTGATCCTCGCAGCCGTGTTCTTCCAGTTCAATCTGCTCAACTTCGGCCTGCCGCTGATCGCCTTCTTCTGCAACCTGATCTTCACCAGCTGGTCGCTCGGCATCTTCGTGTCGGGCCTGGTGCTGCGCAACGGGCTTGGCGCGGAGAGCATCGTGTGGACGCTCATGTTCGGCCTGATGCCGCTGGTCTGCGTCTACTATCCAGTGGCGATGCTGCCGGCATGGCTGCAGCCGGTCGCGTGGTGTCTGCCGCCAACTTATGTGTTCGAGGGTATGCGGTCGTTGTTATTCGACCAGGTGTTTCGTGGCGACCTGATGCTCGGTGCGCTCGCCATCAATGCGGTGCTGCTGGCGGTGTCGTTCGCGAGCTTCCTGATGCTGCTGAACAGCGCCAAGCGCGCGGGCTCGCTGATCTCCGGCGGCGAGTGACAAGCGA
>SDZE01000226.1 GCA_004173095.1 Bradyrhizobiaceae bacterium | reverse complement strand
ATCACGCCACCTCGCGGGTGGGCACCGTCCACCAGTCGGTGATCATCTTTTCCCGACCGAGGATCTGCGTCTTGATATCGGCGAAAGGTCGATCGGCTTTCGGCAGTGCGCATTCCAGTATTCCCACCGATCGCGCGGCCTCGAAGGCTTCGTCGCAGCCGCTGAAGCGGTGGACTTCGATGCCACGATAGTTCGGCATCATGTGCTGGAAGCCAAGATGCGCCAGCCAGCTCATCTGCAACAATTCTTTGAGCGACAGGTCAATCCGGATCATGTCGGCAGGCTTGGCGCCGACCGCGATGCCTTCGGCAAAACCCTGTTGCCAGCAGGCTTCACCGACCGCATTGCCGAAATCCCACGACGCCGGCTCCCAGCTGCAATTGGGATCGACGACGACCCGTTTGAACTTGGCGAGCGTCTTGTGAACCGCTTTCGGATGGGCCGCATCCGCGGATCCCAGATGCCCCTGCGCACCACGCAGGATTTCATCCGCACACTGGTTCAGCCCCCGTCTCCGGCCTCTTTCATAATACCACCTGCTGCACGACCAGCAGACGGCCAGCAACGCGACCTGCATCGCAGCCGCGACAATCAGAATCCCCATGACCGATCCCCCACCCCCGTGAATGGCTCACCGATAGTGTGATCCCGAATGACTGAGCAGTCGTTAAAGTTCACGTTCTGCTCAACTCCGCGAACGGGACTATCGTGCAGGTCGATACCGGTCATGATGAACCGGACCGGCCAGGCCTCGCGACCGACTTGTTCACATACGTCCCGCTGCACCCGCAGCGCGAGACATCGGTGCCTGACCGTCGCTCGCCCGGCTGGAACGTCGCACTGCCCTCCTCGTTAAACCCGCGCAAAACAGGAGAATACGAATGGCATTTGTCGACGCCAAAGACGGCACCAAGCTTCACGTCAAGGATAGCGGTAACGGACGGCCGGTGGTGCTGATCCATGGCTGGCCACTGACCGGCGACATGTTCGAGTATCAATCGCTGGCGCTGCTCGAAGCCGGCTATCGCGTCATCACCTATGACCGCCGTGGCTTCGGCCAATCCGGTCATCCGGCCAATGGCTACAACTACGATACGTTCGCCGATGATCTCGCGGCGGTGCTCGACAAGCTCGACATCAAGGATGCCAATCTCGTCGGCTTCTCCATGGGTGGCGGCGAGATCGCGCGTTACCTGTCGCGGCACGGCGCCCAGCGCGTGGCCAAGGCCGTGCTGATCGGCTCGGTGGTGCCTTATCTGTTGAAGGATGACAGCAATCCCGACGGCGTCGATGCCAGCGTGTTCGAGGACATGAAGGCGCAGATCCGTGAGGATCGTTTTGCGTTCCTGCAGAGCTTCTCGAAAATGTTCTACGGCGTCGGCTTCGTCACCAGCCCGGTGAGCCAGGCGCTGCTCGACTGGACCTTCATTCTCGCGATCATGGCGAGCCCGAAGGCGACCATCGATTGCGTCGATGCGTTCGGCAAGACGGATTTCCGGCCCGACCTGAAAGCCTTCACCATGCCGACGCTGGTGATCCACGGCACCGCCGACAAGACAGTGCCGATCGACACCGCCGGCCGCGCCGCGGCGAAGGAGATCGCGGGCGCCAAGCTGATCGAGTATGACGGCGAACCGCACGGATTGTTTGCCACCGCGCCGGATCGACTGAACCAGGATCTGATCCAATTCATCGGGTGAACTGCGCGACCTGACCGCCAAGCGCGGTCCTTCTCCCTCCCCGGAGCGAAGCGACTGGGGAGGGTGGATCGAGGCGAGCGTTCAGCGAGCGTCGAGACGGGTGGGATCTCTCACCACGAACAGATGTCACGGGGGAGAGACCCCACCCGGCGCTCCGCGCCACCCTCCCCACTGCGCGGCTTCGCCGCTGGAGGGAGGGATTCCCGCCGCGATCGTGCGCCATCGAAACTGCTGCAGGACTGCGTCCTGGGCTGACTGACCGGCCCAAAAAAATGGCCCGCCGAAGCGGGCCATCAGCATCGGCGTTATCGCTAGATCAGCGATACAGCGTCCGTTCTTTGCGGACTTCTTCAGCGCCGTAGGGCTGGCTGGCCGGATCGTAGCCGGTCCAGCCGTCTTTCTGCCAGGCGGTGCGACGGTCCTGCAAATTGACCGAGGACGTGTCCAGCACCGACTCCAGACGAGCCTTGTCGCCATCGGCGACCTTGGCCGTCACCAGCGAACCGCCGCGGCGAACGCCCTCGGCATACAGCGGCGCATCGTCATCGGAGACGCCGGCCTGAGTCAGCGCGCCGACCAGACCGCCGGTGGCAGCACCGGCAGCAGCGCCGACGGCGGTTGCTGC
>SDZE01000511.1 GCA_004173095.1 Bradyrhizobiaceae bacterium | reverse complement strand
TCCTGATCCCAGATCGCGACTTTGGCACCGGACGCGACGAAGCGTTCGGTGATGGCACGGCCAAACCCCTGCGCGCCGCCGGTGACCACGGCGCTGCGGCCGGAGAGGTCGATCTTGTTCATGGTAGTGTCCTTGTTCGAACCGGTCTGTGTCTCTCATGGTGAGGAGCCGCGTCGCTGCGTCTCGAACCATGAGATGTGGGCTCCACTGCCATCCTTCGAGACGCGGCCTTCGGCCGCTCCTCAGGATGAGGGGCGGAGTGTGGGCGCGCCCAGAGGACGCTACAGCGTCCAGCCGCCGTCGATGATGTGGGCCACGCCGGTGGTGAAGCTGCTTTCGTCGCTGGCGAGATAGACGGCGAGCGCGGCGATCTCGTCTGCGGTGCCGAGGCGGCCCATGGGCTGCCGGCTCACGAACAACTCGCGGCCGTTGGGGCCCGCGGCTGCCGCACGGTCGAGCATCGACGGCGTCTCGATGGTGCCGGGGCAGATGGCGTTACAGCGGATGCCCTTGGTGATGTAGTCCACCGCGACGGCGCGGGTGAGGGCGGCGACGGCGGCCTTGGTAGCGCCATAGACATAGCGGTTCGGCGCGGCCTTGAAGACGCCGGCGGCCGAGGAGATGTTGACGATCGAACCATGGCCGCGCGCCAGCATGCCCGGCATGAAAGCGCGGATGGTCCGGTGCATCGACTTGACGTTGAGGTCGAAGGAAAAATCCCAATCTTCGTCGGAGCAATCCAGCGCCGTGCCGTGATGAACGAATCCGGCGGCGTTGAGCAGGATGTCGATATCGCCGACCTGCTTCGCCATCGCCTGCACGGCGGCAGTGTCGCGGACGTCAAGCCTGGCCGTCTCGGCCACGCCGTCCTTGGTGAGCAGCGCGACGCCTTTCTCATCGAGATCTGTGGCGATGACGGTGGCGCCCTCGCGCGCGAAAGCCAGCGCACAGGCGCGGCCGATGCCGACGGCGCCAGCAGTGACGAAAGCGCGTTTGCCTTGGAGGCGGTTAGACATGGCAGACTCCCTCAGGACGTTTTGTTTTTGCAGTCGATGGCCTCAGCCGTCATTGCGAGGAGCGAAGCGACAAAGCAATCCAGTCTCACTCGTTGCTTTCTGGATTGCTTCGCTGCGCTCGCAATGACGGCTGATGGGATCAGTGATTATGACGCGCGGTGCCGACCTTGCCGGCGATGTCGTGATAGCGGGTGGCGAGTTCGAGGCAGGCGCCGGTGGATTGCTGACCAACGGTGTTGCGATAGAGCTCCTGCCACGGGGTCTGATGCGCGGGATATTTGAAACCGCCGGCGGCCATCAACGCGTCGCGGCGACGCTTCAATTCCTCGTCGGAGATCAGGATATTCGCACTGCCCTTGTTGAGGTCGATGCGCACTTGATCCCCGGTTTGCAGCAGCGCGAGGCCGCCATTGGCGGCGGCTTCCGGCGACGCGTTGAGAATTGACGGCGAGCCGGAGGTGCCGGACTGGCGGCCGTCGCCGATGCAGGGCAGCGAGGTGATGCCGCGTTTGATCAGCGCGGCGGGTGGCTGCATGTTCACCACTTCGGCACCGCCGGGATAGCCGATCGGCCCGGTGCCGCGCACGAACAGGATGCAGTGCTCGTCGATATCGAGCGCGGCATCGTCGATGCGATCGTGATAATCCTCCGGCCCCTCGAACACGATGGCGCGGCCTTCGAAGGCGTTGAGATCCTTCGGATTGATCAGATAGCGATCGCGGAATTCCTTGGAGATGACCGACGTTTTCATGATTGCGGAATCGAACAGGTTACCGCGCAGCACCAGGAAGCCGGCGTCAGCAACCAGCGGCTTGTCATAGGACCAGATCACGTCGTTGTCTGGCGCAGGTGAGGCAGCGCAGTTCTCGCCCATGGTCTTGCCATTCACCGTGATCGCATCCTCGTGGATGCGCTTGTGCTTCATCAACTCGCGCACCACCGACGGGACGCCGCCCGCGCGGTGGTATTCCTCGCCGAGATAGAAGCCGGCCGGTTGCATGTTCACCAGCAGCGGCACGTCATGGCCGACGCTCTGCCAGTCGTCGATATCGAGCTCGACACCGATATGGCGGGCGAGGGCATTGATGTGAATCGGCGCATTGGTGGAGCCGCCGATGGCGGAGTTGACCACGATGCAATTCTCGAACGCCTTGCGCGTGAGAATGTCGGACGGTTTGAGATCTTCCCACACCATGTCGACGATGCGCATGCCGGTCTCGTAGGCGATCTGGCCGCGTTCGCGATAAGGCGCGGGGATGGCCGCGCAACCTGGTAGCGACATGCCCAATGCTTCGGCCAGCGAGTTCATCGTCGATGCCGTGCCCATGGTATTGCAATGGCCGACCGACGGCGCCGACGACGCCACCAGGGTCATGAATTCCTCATAGTCGATCTCGCCGGCAGCAAGCCGCTCGCGTGATTTCCATACCACCGTGCCCGAGCCGGTGCGCTGGCCGTCGTGCCAGCCATTCAGCATCGGCCCGCCGGACAGCACGATCGCCGGCATGTTGACCGTGGCCGCTGCCATCAGACAGGCCGGCGTGGTCTTATCGCAGCCGGTGGTGAGCACCACGCCGTCGAGCGGATAGCCGAACAGCACTTCGACAAGACCGAGGTAAGCGAGATTGCGATCCAGTGCGGCGGTCGGTCGCTTACCCGTTTCCTGGATGGGATGCACCGGAAACTCCATCACCAGGCCGCCGGCCGCGGTAATGCCTTCGCGTACGCGCTTGGCCAATTCGATGTGATGACGATTGCATGGCGATAGATCGTTGCCGGTCTGCGCGATGCCGATGATCGGCTTTCCCGACTGCAGTTCATGCCGCGTCAGCCCGTAATTGAGATAGCGCTCCAGATAGAGCGCCGTCATTCCGGGATTGTGCGGATCGTTGAACCATTCGCTCGAACGCAGTTTGCGCTTGGTCGAAGGTGTCGTCCCCGAACTTGGCGAGGATGCAGTCGGCTTGGTCATCATTTCTCCCGCAGCGCACACTTTTGTGATGGTGCGTCGTCTCTTTTGATTGGCCGCGAATGGTTGCACGGCAAATTCTGCTTCGCAACAACTTGACGGCCTCGCAACGTTTGCATCCGCGAGATTTTTCTACGACTATGATCCAACGGCAATCCGCCAGGATCTCTGGTAGGATGTCAGACAAGTAAGAACGGCGTCCCCGGCGACCAGATAACTGGCCCGGAGGGTGTGGTCTCGAAAACCGGGACTTTTGGGAGGGAATTGAATGGCGTCCGTGCAGATTCACGACGTGCGTAAGTCGTTTGGTGGCTTTGAGGTTCTCCACGGCGTGTCGGTCCCGATTGAGGACGGCGAATTCGTGGTGCTGGTCGGCCCGTCCGGCTGCGGCAAGTCCACTTTGCTGCGCATGCTGGCAGGGCTGGAGAAGATCACATCCGGAACGATTTCCATCGGCGACCGCGTGGTCAACGACGTGCAGCCGAAGGAACGCGACATTGCGATGGTGTTCCAGAACTACGCATTGTATCCGCATATGACGGTGGCCCAGAATATGGGCTTCTCGCTCAAGCTGCGCGGTGCCAAGCAGAGTGAGATCGACGACAAGGTCAATCGCGCTGCCGATATTCTCGATCTGCGCAAGCTACTCGACCGTTATCCGCGGCAACTGTCGGGAGGTCAGCGCCAGCGCGTCGCCATGGGCCGCGCCATCGTGCGCGATCCTCAAGTGTTTCTGTTCGACGAGCCGCTGTCGAATCTCGATGCCAAGCTGCGCGTCGCCATGCGTGCGGAAATCAAGGAGCTACATCAGCGGCTCAAGACCACCACCGTTTATGTGACCCATGACCAGATCGAGGCCATGACCATGGCCGACAAGATCGTTGTGATGCAGGACGGCATCGTCGAGCAGATGGGCGCACCGCTCGAATTGTACGACCATCCGGAGAACAAATTCGTGGCCGGCTTCATCGGCTCGCCGGCGATGAACTTCCTAGAGGGGACGCTGAAGGTCAATGGCGGCCAGCCTTGGGTCGAGACGGCCAATGGCGCCAAGCTGCCGATTACCGCAGCGCCCCAGGCCGGCAATGACAAGCCCGTGACCTACGGCATTCGTCCCGAGCATCTCGAATTCGCCGATGACGGCATCGAGGCGGAAGTGATCGTGGTGGAGCCTATGGGCTCTGAGACCCAGGTGGTGGCGCGGATCGGCACCCAGGACATCATTGCGATCTTCCGCGATCGCCGCCCGGTGGCGCCCGGCGACAAGATCCACCTGCGGCCGCGGGCGAATTCGGCCCATCTGTTCGACAAGCAAACCGGCAAGCGCGTCAACTGACGCGTACCACGGGAATGCGCGTCAACTGACGCGCATTTCGGCTGCAGGCCACTTTCAAGAACATTGGTCGATCAACGAACCAATACAACAGGGAGAGAAGACATCATGACTGGATTTACACCGGATCGCCGATCTCTGCTCAAGGGCGGCGCGCTTACATTGGCTGCGGCGGCAACCATGTCCGCCGATCAACTGCTCGGCCATGCCAAGGCGTGGGCGCAAGCCTCGCAATGGAAGCCGGAGGCTGGCGCCAAGATCAACCTGCTGCGTTGGAAGCGCTTCGTCGAGGCAGAAGACGTCGCCTTCATGAAGATCGTCGACGCCTTCCAGAAGGCCACCGGCGTCACCATTACGGTGTCGAACGAGTCTTATGACGACATTCAGCCCAAGGCCTCGGTCGCCGCCAATACCGGGCAGGGGCTCGACATGGTGTGGGGGCTGTATTCGCTGCCGTTCCTGTTCCCGTCCAAGTGCATGGACGTCAGCGACGTCGCTGATTATCTCGGCAAGAAGAACGGCGGCTGGACGGAGTCCGGCAAGCAATACGGCATGTATAACGGCAAATGGATCGGCCTGCCGGTGGCCGCCACCGGTGGCCTCGTCAACTACCGCGTCGCGGCTGCCGAAAAGGCCGGCCACAAGACTTTCCCGGAGGACCTTGGCGGCTTCCAGGATCTGTTCAAGGGCATGAACAAGAACGGCACTCCCGGCGGCATGGCGCTCGGCCATGCGTCGGGTGACGCCAATGGTTGGGTGCACTGGGCGCTCTGGGCCCATGGCGGCAAGCTGATCGACAAGGGCAACAAGGTCACGATCAACTCGCCGGAAACCGCTAAGTCGCTGGAATATGTCAAATCGCTCTACGACAACTTCATTCCCGGCACTGCGTCGTGGAACGACTCGTCGAACAACAAGGCGTTCCTCGCCGGCCAGCTGCATCTCACCACCAACGGCATCTCGGTCTATGTGACCGCGAAGAAGGAAGCCCCGGCGATCGCCGAGGACATGAACCACGCCCATCTGCCGAAGGGGCTCGACGGCAAGCGCCGCGAACTGCATCTCGGCTTCCCCGTGCTGATCTTCTCCTTCACCAAGTTCCCGCAGGCTTGCAAGGCCTTCGCTGCGTTCATGATGGAGCCGGAGCAGTTCAATCCGTGGGTGGAGTCCGCGCAGGGCTACCTGTCGCCGTTCCAGCTCGCTTTCGAGAAGAACCCGATCTGGACCGCCGATCCGAAGAACACGCCGTATCGCGACGTGGCCTCGACGGCATCGACTCCGGCAGGCGAGGCGCAGATGAGCGAGAACGCGGCGGCGGCGATCGCCGACTTCGTGGTGGTCGACATGTACGCCAATTACTGCACCGGCCGCGAAGACGTGAAGACTGCAATGGCCTCGGCTGAGCGGGCGGCGAAGCGCATCTTCCGTAGCTGACGATAATCGCCGGCGCGGAGTGTTCCGCGCCGTCAACCTATCTCCGTCATGGCCGGCACAAACCCGGCCATGACGGAACGAACGGAGCCATTTTGGAATGACGACGATCCAGACATCGATGCCGGGGGCAAAAGTCATCCCCAAAATGTCCGCCTGGGACAGGCTGCGCATCAACCGCAACTGGCTGGCGCTGTGGTTCATGCTGCCGGCTGCCGCTTTTCTGATCCTGTTTCTCGCCTATCCGCTGTTTCTCGGCGTCTGGATGAGCTTCACCGACGACCGCATCGGCCGCGGTGGCGTGTTCGTCGGGCTCGAGAATTACGAGTGGCTGAAGGACGACAGTATCTTCTGGCTCTCGGTGTTCAACACGCTGCTCTATACGATCGTCGCTTCGGCCATCAAATTCGCGGTCGGTCTTTATCTGGCGCTGCTGCTGAACCGTCACATGCCGTTCAAGGCGCTGATCCGCGCCGCCGTGCTCATCCCGTTCATCGTGCCCACCGTGCTGTCGGCCATCGCATTCTGGTGGATCTACGACTCGCAGTTCTCGATCATCTCGTGGTCGCTGATCAAAATGGGCATCATCGACAGCAACATCAATTTCCTCGGCGACAGCAGTTGGGCGCGGGCCAGCGTGATCTTCGCCAATATCTGGCGCGGCGTGCCCTTCGTTGCCATCACGCTGCTGGCCGGCCTACAAACCGTGTCGCCATCGCTCTATGAGGCTGCGGTGCTGGACGGCGCGACCTCGTGGCAGCGCTTCCGGTTCATCACCTATCCATTGCTGACACCGATCATCGCCGTGGTCATGACCTTTTCGGTGCTGTTCACCTTCACCGACTTCCAGCTGATCTGGGCGCTGACCCGCGGCGGTCCTGTCAACGCCACGCATCTGATGGCGACGCTGAGTTATCAGCGCGGCATTCTGTCGGGTCGGCTCGGCGAAGGCGCCGCCATCGCCACCGCGATGATCCCGTTCCTCTTGGCCGCCATCGCCATCTCCTGGTTCGGCATGCAACGCCGCAAATGGCAGCAAGGTACTGACAATGACTGATGCGATCGCCGATACCGCCCGTGCCGCTCCACTGAAACAGGAAAAAGACGACAACAGCGAGGGCATGGCCTATCTGGAGTCGCTGCCCCAGCGCATCGTCACGCTCTATATCCCGCTGTTCATCATCGTGGTGATACTGCTGTTCCCGTTCTACTGGATGGCGCTCACCTCGATCAAACCGGACGAGCAATTGATCGACATGGAGCGGTTCAATCCGTTCTGGGTGGTCAAGCCGACCTTCAAGCACATTCAGAAATTGCTGTTCGAGACCAACTATCCACAATGGCTCTGGAATACGATGTATGTAGCGGCGGCGGCGACGTTCCTCTCCATCGTCGCCAGTGTGCTCGCTGCCTATGCCATCGTGCGGCTCCGCTTCCGCGGCGCCGAGACGGTCGGCGCGCTGATCTTCATGGCCTATCTGGTACCGCCGTCGATCCTGTTCATTCCACTGGCCTCGGTGATTCAGGCCTATGGGCTGTTCGACTCGCCGCTGTCGCTGATCCTGGTCTATCCGACACTGCTGATCCCGTTCTCGACCTGGCTGTTGATGGGCTATTTCAAGACCATCCCGTTCGAACTGGAGGAGTGCGCCCTGATCGACGGCGCCTCGCGCTGGCAGATCCTGGTCAAGATCATCCTTCCGCTCGCGGTACCCGGACTGATCTCGGCCTTCATCTTTTCGTTCACGCTGTGCTGGAACGAGTTCATCTATGCGCTGACGTTCCTGCAATCGACGCAGAACAAGACGGTGCCAGTGGCCATCGTCAATGAATTCGTCGATGGCGACATCTACAAATGGGGATCACTGATGGCCGGCGCGCTGGTCGGCTCATTGCCGCTGGTGATCCTGTATGCGTTCTTCGTCGAGCACTATGTGTCGGCGATGACGGGCGCGGTGAAGGAGTAACCCTCTCACTGTCGTCGAAGGAATAGTTTCCCCAGCCGTCATTACGAGCGCTGCAAAGCAATCCGGTTCTTCGTGCATACGAATTTGGATTGCCGCGTCGCTTCGTTTGTCGCAATGACGGCTGATGAGGCCTGAGCGAACAATAACAAACGGGAGTTTCACACTTGCACATTCTCATCCTCGGCGCTGCCGGCATGGTCGGTCGCAAGCTGACCGACAAGCTCATCGCCGATGGCCGGCTCGGCCATCGCGACATCACCCGCATGACGCTGCAGGATGTGGTGGCGCCGGCGAAACCCGCGGGTGCGTCGATCCCGATCGAACTGGTGACGTCCGATTTCGCCGATCCCAAGTCGGCCGCGCCGCTGGTCGCACACAAGCCCGATGTGATCTTTCACCTTGCTGCCATCGTGTCGGGCGAGGCGGAAGCCGAGTTCGACAAGGGTTACCGGATCAATCTCGATGGCACGCGTTTTCTGATCGATGCGATCCGCGCCGTCGGCGGCGGCTATAAGCCGCGGCTGGTGTTCACCTCGTCCATCGCGGTGTTCGGCGCTCCGTTCCCGGACAAGATCGGCGACGAATTCATCCACACGCCGTTGACGTCCTACGGCACGCAGAAGTCGATCTGCGAAATGCTGATCGCCGATTACACCCGCAAGGGCCTGTTGGACGGCATCGGAATTCGGCTGCCGACCATCTGCGTGCGCCCGGGCGCGCCCAACAAGGCCGCGTCCGGCTTCTTCTCCAACATCATCCGCGAGCCGCTGGCCGGGAAGGAAGCGATCCTGCCGGTGTCCGAGGATGTTCGGCATTGGCATGCCTCGCCGCGCTCGGCCGTCGGCTTCCTAATCCATGCCGGCACCATGGATCTCGAAGCGATGGGGGCACGGCGCAATCTGTCGATGCCCGGCATGTCGGTCACCGTGGGCGAGCAGATTGCAGCGGTGCAGCGTGTGGCCGGCAAGAATGTCGTGGCCCGCATCAGGCGCGAAACCGATCCGGTGATCACCGGTATCGTCTCCGGCTGGCCGCGTGATTTCGACACCGCCCGCGCGCTACAGCTCGGTTTCACCACCGCCGAGAAAACCTTCGACGACATCATCCGCATTCACATCGAGGATGAGCTCGGCGGCAAATTCGTGGATTGATCGTCCAAAGCCGTCATTGCGAGGGAAGCGAAGCAATCCAGAAAGCGCAACGCAGGTCTGGATTCTTCGTCGGAAGTGCTCCTCGCAATGACGAATTGATGCCCCGGTGCGTTGCCATTATAAGATCGGCAACAATTTTGCACACCGGGAGAAACACCATGACCGCCAGCATCGTTGGATGGGCCCACATGCCCTTCGGGAAATTCGACGCAGAGACCGTGGAGAGCATGGTCGTGCGCGTCGCCACCGAGGCGATGGCCGATGCCGGGATCTCGGCGACCGATGTCGATGAAATCGTGCTCGGCCATTTCAATGCCGGCTTCTCGCCGCAGGACTTTACAGCGTCTCTGGTGCTGCAGGCCGATCCGGCGCTGCGCTTCAAGCCTGCCACCCGGGTCGAGAATGCCTGCGCCACCGGTTCCGCCGCCGTGCATCAGGGCATTAAGTCGATCGCTGCTGGTGCCGCCAAAATCGTGCTTGTGGTCGGCGTCGAGCAGATGACGAAGACGCCGGGGCCTGAGATCGGCAAGAACCTGTTGCGCGCGTCTTATCTGCCGGAAGACGGTGAGACGCCGGCTGGCTTTGCCGGAGTGTTCGGCGGCATCGCGCAAAAATACTTCCAGAAGTATGGCGATCAGTCCGATGCGCTGGCGATGATCGCCGCCAAGAACCACGCCAATGGCGTCCACAATCCCTACGCGCAGATGCGCAAGGATTTTGGCTTCGAATTCTGCCGCTCCGAAAGCGACAAGAACCCGTTCGTCGCGGGGCCGTTGAAACGCACCGATTGCTCGCTGGTGTCGGACGGCGCTGCGGCGTTGGTGCTGACGGACAGCGAAACCGCAAAAACCATGGGCAAGGCCGTCAACATCAAGGCCACCGGCCATGCGCAGGATTTCCTGCCGATGTCGAAGCGCGACATCCTGGAATTTGAAGGCTGCACGGTGGCTTGGCAGAAGGCGCTGAAGAGCGCGGGTGTCGAACTTGGCGATCTGTCCTTCGTGGAGACGCATGACTGTTTCACGGTGGCCGAGCTGATTGAATACGAAGCGATGGGCCTGACGCCACGCGGGCAGGGCGCCCGCGCCATCAAGGAAGGCTGGGTGCAGAAGGACGGCAAGCTGCCGGTCAATCCGTCCGGTGGCCTGAAAGCCAAGGGGCATCCGATCGGCGCCACCGGGGTGTCGATGCATGTGCTGAGCGCCATGCAACTGCTCGGCCAGGCGCCTGAGGGCATGCAGATCAAGAACGCCAAACTGGCCGGCATCTTCAACATGGGCGGTGCCGCGGTGGCGAATTACGTCTCCATTCTGGAGCCGGCGAAGTAAGCCGCCATGAATGTCGCGCAATGGCTGGCGGCATCGGCGCGTCTGCATCCGGACGCGCCGGCACTGCTGAGCGGCACAACCGTGCAGGCCGACTATGCCAGTTTCGCGCGCCGTGCCGCGGCCATCGGCGCCGGGCTGGTGCGTGACTACGGCATCGCGCCCGGCGACCGCGTCGCGCTATTCGCGTCGAATGCGACGGCCTATCTCGAATGCCTCTATGCGGTGTGGTGGATTGGCGGAGTCGTCATCCCCATCAATGCAAAACTCCATGGCCGCGAAGCCGCGTGGATCTGCGACAATGCCGGCGCGCGGCTCGCCATCGTCGATGCCGACAGCCACGATCATCTCGTCGCGGTGAAAGAG
>SDZE01000093.1 GCA_004173095.1 Bradyrhizobiaceae bacterium | reverse complement strand
GCCTACACCGCTTCGTTCGGTAACGGCGTGTCGGCGACGATCTCGATCGAAAACGCATCGCCCTACCGCAACGCTGGTCTCTACAACAACGTTACCCAGCTCATCGGTCCGTTCGGCGCTGCCACCACCGGTTATGGTACCGCATCGAACACCTTCACGGGCAATGCCTACGGCGGCAACCACATTCCTGACATCGTCGGCAACCTCCGCCTCGATCAGGCTTGGGGCACCCTGCACTTCGCTGGCGCGATGCATACCATCACCCCGACCTTCTACTCGACCGCTGCTGGCGGCGCGGGTAACGAGAGCCTCGGTCATGCTGATGACTCCTACGGCTTCGCTGTGACGGGTGCCGTCGAGTTCAAGAACCTGCCCACCGGCGCAGGCGACACCTTGAAGCTCGAAGCCACCTACGCCAAGGGCGCTGCCAAGTACGTCTTCGGCGGCACCACCGACACTGTCGGCGGCGGTCGTTATGCCAAGGCTGACGCGAACAGCATCGGCTTCGGTTATGTGCTCGACGGCGTCTACACCAATGGTGGTCAGATCGTGCAGAGCGAAGCCTGGCAGGTCAGTGCGTTCTACGAGCACTACTGGAACCCGGCCTGGCGCACCTCGGTGTTCGGTAACTACAGCCACATCTCGTACGGTAACGATGGCAACGCCCTCCTTCTGGCTGCCCTCACCCGCGCCGGTGGCACCACCACCAGCCCGGTTGCTGGCCTTGTCGGCTCGACCGGTAACTTCGACCTCGGCCTGACCCAGATCGGTACCCGTACCGCCTGGACCCCGGTTCGTAACCTGACGCTGTCGGCTCAGTTCACCTACAGCCGTCTCGAGCAGAACCTCGGTGGTAGCTGGAACGGTGCTGTGACCGGTCGTCCGACCCCGGTCGGTGGCTTCGCCGTCACCAACCAGAACGCCTACAACGGCGCTGTGCAGATCCTGCGCTCGTTCTAAGTTCGACTGCCTTACGGCGATCGATATCTGAAACAGAAGTCCCCGGCGGGAAACCGCCGGGGATTTTTGTTGTCCGGGATTGTGATTGCCGCGGGATGCCGTGGTCGATGGCGCGAATTGACGTGGCGCTTGATGGTGGCGCGAGGGTCCGCTCGACGACCATGCAAGCGACAGTTATATCCGGCGCTCACCTGTGTTTCCGCTGGATCCGTCCGAAGTTGCGTTCATCATGAAGCCGCCGACCGATCTGTTCCAAAGCGCGTTCGCCGCCGTCCAGCAGGGGCGGTTCGGCGAGGCCGAGCGTGATCTTCGCCGCGTGCTGCGCAAGGCGCCCGACCATGTCGGCGCGCTGAACGTCCTCGCGATCGTTCTCGTGACGTTGCAACGGCATGCCGAGGCTGAGCCCTATCTGAAGGCTGCGCTGCGGTTGCAACCCCGCTCGGAAGTGTCGCTGTACAATTACGGCCTGGTGCTGAAATCCCTGAACCGGCCCGACGAGGCGTTGCAACGTTTTGCCGACGCGCTGTCGCTCAATCCGGACAACGCCGAAACACTCAACAATCGTGGGGCCGTATTCAACGCCATCCGCGATTACGACGCCGCTCTGGCAGATTTCGATCGCGCGCTGCTGCTCAACCCCCGCTATGCGGGGGCGCATTTCAATCGCAGCAAATCGCTGGCCGAGTTGACGCGCTTTGACGAGGCGTTGTCCGCCTGCGACGCTGCGCTTGCCTTGCAGCCGGACATGGCCGAAGCGTGGTTCGGTCGCGGTTTCATTTACGCCAAACTACGCCGACCGGCCGAGGCCGTGGCGGCCTATCTGCGTGCGCGCGCCCTCAATCCCGAATTGCCCCTGCTCAAGGGCAATCTCCTGCATCAGAAGATGCTGACCTGCGATTGGTCCGGCATCGATGCGCTCATCAGCGAGATCGAAACCGATCTCGCTGCCGGCAAACTCGCCGCCGAGCCGTTCGGCTGGCAGGGGATCGCAACATCGGAGGCCAGCCTGCAGCGTTGCGCCGAGCTTGCGAATGCCGCGCAGTTCGGCCGCGCGGCACCATCGCGGCAGGCGGAAAAACCGGCGGCAGGCGACAAGATTCGTCTCGGCTACCTCGCCGGCGAATTTCGCGAGCAGGCGACGTCGCTGCTCCTGGTCGGCGTCCTCGAGCAACATGATCACACTGCCTTCGACATCGTCGCCTTCGATAGCGGGTTTGACGACGGCAGCCTGACCCGGCAGCGCATCGCGCATGCGGTGGACCGCATCATCGATATATCCGGCATGGACGATGTCCAGGCAACCGCCGCCATTCGCGCAGAGAACATCGATATCCTCGTCAATCTCAACGGCTACTTCGGTGGCCAGCGCAATGGCGTGTTCGCGCGCCGT
>SDZE01000370.1 GCA_004173095.1 Bradyrhizobiaceae bacterium | reverse complement strand
GACCGATCTCGGGGATCGCCTCGGCGCCTTCGAGGTGATGTCGCGCGGCCAGATCGAGGTGATCGCCGAGAATCTGCCGCTGGTGAACATCCCGTTCGCGCTCGACGCGCCATGGTATGTGCTAATCGAACTGGTGGATACGCTGGTCACCGTCGATCTCAACGACGCCATGGAGACCATGCTCGGCGCGGCCTATGAGCGCGAGCTGATCGCCGATGCGCTGGTGGCGTCCAGCGAGACCCAGGCGGCGGCGTTCTGGAAGATCCGTCACAGCGTATCGGAAGGCAGCAAGGCGGCCGGCTACGTCATCTCGCATGACAGCGCCGTACCGCTGTCGGAGCAGGCGACATTCGTCAAGCAGGTCGAGCAGCGCATCGCGGCGTATCGCCCGGATGCACGCGTCGTGATGCACGGCCATATCGGCGACGGCAACATCCACGTCCTGGCGATCATTCCCGGTTACAAGCAGAACCAGAAGAACGACATCGCGGACACCGTTCTCGCCATCAATACGATCGTCGATGAAGAGACGGCGGCACTCGGCGGCAGCATCAGCGCCGAACACGGCATCGGCATCGCCAATCGCGAACGCCTGGCGCGCGTCACCAAGCCGATCGAACTTGGGCTGCTCCGCAGCGTCAAGGCGATGCTAGATCCCAACGATATCATGAATCCCGGAAAGGTGCTGCCGGCGCAATGAACGCCGCGGCTTCGACTGCTGAACCAAAAAGACCATTCGAGAAGAGGACTCCCATGAAGATCAAATCCATCCTGATGGCGGCCTGCGTCGCCTTCACCGCAGGGCAGGCGAGCGCGCAGGACTCAAAGTATCCGACCAAGCCGATCACCATCGTCGTGCCGTTCGCGGCCGGCGGTACCGTGGACATCATCGCGCGGATGGTGGGCGAGCATCTGCAGAAGAAGCTCGGCGCCACCGTCGTGGTCGAGAATATGGGCGGCGCCGGCGGCAATATCGGTGTCAATCGTGTCGCCAAGGCCCAGCCCGACGGCTACACGATCGGCCTCGCATCGACATCGCCGCTGGCGATCGCGCCATCGCTCTATGGCAGCAAGCTGCAGTTCCAGCCCGACAAGGACCTGGTGGCCTTCGCACAGGTCAGCCAGGTGCCGAATGTGCTGGTCGTGAATCCCGATCGCATCAAGGCGCGTACCGTTCCTGAACTGATCGAATACATCAAAGCCAATCCGGAGAAGGTGACGTTCGGCTCGGCGGGGCCGGGCACCTCGCAGCATCTCGCCGGCGAACTGTTCCAGCAGATGACCGGCACCAAGATGATCCATGTGCCGTATAAGGGATCCAGCCAGATGGTCACCGATCTGATTTCGGGCCAGATCGACATTGCCTTCGACAATGTGCCGCTGCTGCTGCCGCATGTCGCCGGCGGCAAGCTGGTGATGCTCGCCACCGCCACGCCGAAGCGCGCCGAATTCGATCCGAAGGTGCCGGCCGTCGCCGAATTCCTGCCGGGCTTCGAGGCCGTCGCCTGGCACGGCTTCATTGCGCCCGCAGCCACGCCGAAGCCGATCGTGGACAAGCTCTCGACCGAAGTGCGCGAATTCATGAGCCTGCCGGAAACAAAAAAGAAGATGTCCGAACTCGGCGCCGTTGCCGTGGCTGTGCCGCAGGACGAGTTTACCAAATACATCGCCAGCGAGACGGCGCGCTGGAAGACCGTGATGGAGAAGGCCAACGTCACGATGAACTGACGTTGCACCGGGAAGGCGGGTCGCCACGGTCGCGATCCGCCTTTGCCGCCGTCTGGCCGACCCCGAATATGGGCTGATGATTCCGGCTGATTTTTTACAAGCCGTTGAAATGTCTTGGTGTTAGTCTCAGCGCAGGCAGAGGAAAACCAGAGGCAATCTTGCGACGTTCTTGCGAATGGCTGGCTACAATCGGCGTTGCCGCCATGCTCTGCGGCCCAGCCATGTCGGGCAGCAATCTCCTTACCGAAGCCCCTGATCTGACAAACTTTTCACAAGCCGGCCTCGATCGCGTCACGGCCATGCTCGACGGCGAGGTCGCGCAGGGACATCTGGCCGGCGCCATCATGCTGATCCAGCATCACGGCAAGCCCGTCTATTACGAGGGCTTTGGCGTCCGCGACCCCGCCACCCAAGCGCCGATGACCCGGGATACGATCTTCCGGCTGTATTCGATGACCAAGCCGATCACCTCGGCCGCCGCGATGCTGTTGGTCGAGCAGGGCAAATTGACACTCGACGATCCCGTCGCGCGCTACATTCCAGCCTTCGCCAATCCTCAGGTCGCAACCGAAAGAACCGGCGCCAACGGTCTCAAATATCTCGATTTTGCGCCGGCCAACAAACCCATTA
>SDZE01000587.1 GCA_004173095.1 Bradyrhizobiaceae bacterium | reverse complement strand
CAATTGCTGCAGACGGTGGAGCAGGTGCGTTCGACGCTGAACCCGAATCTCAGCATCCACGGCATCGTCATGACCATGTTCGATGCGCGCAACAACCTGTCGAACCAGGTCGTCGCCGACGTCCGCGAATTCATGGGCAGCAAAGTTTACGACACCATGATCCCGCGCAATGTCCGCATCTCGGAAGCGCCGTCCTACGGCAAGCCGGTGCTGGTCTATGATTTGAAATGCGCCGGCTCGGAAGCGTATCTGCGCCTGGCCACCGAAGTGATCCAGCGCGAGCGCGACATCCGCGCCGCGCATTGAGCCGATCTGTAGGGTGGGCAAAGCGCAGCGTGGCCACCGCGAAAATCATCGCGACCGACGGTGGGCACGCTGCGCTTTGCCCACCCTACGACGACAATTCGAGTTTCGGAGTAACCTATGAGTTCGAGGGGATTGGCAATGGCCGATGAAGCGCGTTCGCGGCTGGGCCGCGGTCTGGCAAGTCTGATCGGTGACGTCGGCGGCGAAGCTACGCAGACCGAGCGGCCGGCGCGCGGACAGCGCAAGGTGCCGATCGAATTCATCAAGCCGAACCCGCGCAATCCGCGCCGCACTTTTGCGGAGGCGGAGCTTGCCGAACTGGCGTCGTCGATCAAGCAGCATGGCGTGATCCAGCCGATCGTGGTGCGCGCGGTGAAGGGCGCGCATGATCGCTTCGAGATCATCGCTGGCGAACGCCGCTGGCGCGCGTCGCAACTGGCCGGCCTGCATGAAGTGCCGATCGTGCCGGTGGATGTCAGCGATGCCGCGGCGATGGAAATTGCCATCATCGAAAACGTCCAGCGCGAAGACCTCAACGCGATGGAAGAGGCGCAGGGCTATCACGCGCTTGCTGAGACTTACAAACACAGCCAGGACGAGATTGCCAAGATCGTCGGCAAGAGCCGCAGCCATGTCGCGAACATGATGCGCCTGACCAAACTGCCGGACGACGTGCAGGCGTTGATCGCGTCGGGACAACTGAGCAATGGTCATGCCCGCGCGCTGATCTCGCTGCCCGATCCGTCGGCCGCCGCCAAGCGCGTCATCGCCGAAGGCCTCAACGTGCGCCAGACCGAAGCGCTCGCGCATGACGAAGGCGTACCGGAACGCGCGCCGCAGAAGCCGCGCACCGGCTCGGCGCCGAAGGCCGCCAAGGATGCGGACACGATCGCATTGGAGAAGCGGGTCAGCGACGTGCTCGGCCTGAAAGTCTCGGTCGATCACCGCGATCCCGGCGGCACGGTAGTGATCAAGTATCGCGACCTCGATCAGCTCGACGAGATATTGAAGCGGCTGGATAAGTAAGCTCCGGCTGTTATCCTCCGTTGTCATCGCCCGCGAAAGCGGGCGATTCAGTGAACTCTGGCGGAGTGATAAGCCGATGCGGCCATGTGTACTGGATCGCCCGGTCAAGCCGGGCGATGACAGAGTGAGATAAACTCTATCCCCGCCGCCTCGCATTGACGGCTATCGACATCAACGCCCTTTGCGCGATCACCGCGCCGAGGGTGTTTTGTTTGCGCACGTCGAGGGCTGCCACCGCAAGCTGATCGATGATCGCCGCCAGCCGCCGCGCAGTAAAATTGCGCAAGGCGGCTTCCATCGCGCCCTTGCGTGAAAAGTGCAGCCGCGGAAATCCACTCTCCGCTGCGGCGGACGCGGGCGTGCCGGCTTCCACCAGCAGGCTGGCTTTATGCAGCGCCGCCGCCTGACGCTGCGCCGCCATCATGATCATGCCGGGATAGGTGCCGGCGATCATCGCCTTGTTGAACTCGGTCTCGACCAGCGTCGGATTGCCGGCGAAGGCGCCGTCGATGATCGGGTCCATCTTCAGCTCGGATGCGTCCGCCACGCAGGCCATCACATCGTCGAGCGTCACTTCGCCGGTGCCGTGGGCATACAGCATCAGCTTGCGCAGCTCGTTGCGCGAGGCCTGACGATCGCCACCGAGCAGCGCCATCAGCGTCGCACGCGCGTCGCCGGCCATCCGCAGATTGGCGAGCTGCAATTCGTCATTGATGAGTTTCGTCAGGTCGCGTTCGGTGTCGGGATAGCAGGCGATGGCGACGGCGGTCTTCGCCTTTTCGCAGACTTTGCGTAGCGGCGATTCCGGCCGCAGCTCGCCGGCTTCGATGACGATGCGGCAATCGCGGACCGCCATCTGGCTGAGCGTATCGACGCCGCTGGAAAAATTCTTCGAGCCCGCGCGCACACGAATCGCACGACGACCGCCGAACATCGGGATGGTCATGGCTTCCTCGACCAGCCGCGACGGCTCGGCAGCGAGGTCGTCGCCATCCATCCGCACCAGCGAGAACGGATCGTTGATGTCATCGACTGCGGATTTGACCAGCGCCTCGGCGCGCTCGCGCACGAGCCCGGCATCGGGGCCGTACAACAGAATGATCGGCCGGGTGGAATCCGGTCGGCTCAGAAAGATGTCGATGTCTTTTCCGCGGAGGGCGACCAAGGTGATGTCCGAACCGACTGAGTTGTAGGGTGGGCAAAGGCGCGCTTGCGCAGTGCCCACCATGTCACGCGGAGACGACCAAGGTGGGCACGCTGCGCTTTGCCCACCCTACAGGACGACAGGACGGCGCGGTCACGACCCCTTGTAGAAGAACGACCCCAGACGCGTATTGATGTTGTCCGCGATCTCGGCGGCGGCGCGGTTCTCTGCATCGCGCGCGGCGCGGGTGCGGGCGAAGCGCTGCTGCTGGCCGGGGATGTCATAGGTGACGCGCGAGAAGGTCGAGCCCGTCATCACCTGCTTGCCGGTGGCAATCTCGATCAGGCCGTAGGTGGCGTCGATGCCGTAATTCTCCGAGGTCGGCAGCGCCGTGTTCGGATCGACGATCAGCGAACTGCGGCTCGGGACCAGGCGGATCTTCAACGTGTAGAGCGGCGGCGCGCCGGTGGCAGCGCCATACATCTTGAACATCAGCGCATTGCGAACCTCGATGCCGAGGCGGGCCTGCGGCGACGCGTTCGGATATTCGAGCGGCGGCACCTCGACGGTGGCGAGCTTGTCGCGCAGCGCCGGCGAGCCGTCCAGGGTCTTGGCGGCATACATCGGCTGGAAACAGCCGGCCGTGAGTGCGCCGAGGGCGACGATAGCCGTCAGGCGGGCGGCAATACGGAACTTAGCCGACAACATTCACGATCCTCTGCGGCACCACGATAATCTTCCTGGGCGGCTTGCCGTCCAGCGCCTGTTTTACAGCATCGAGAGCCAGAGCGGCAGCCTCAATTTCCGAATTGGATGCTTCCCGCGGAACTGTGACTTCCCCGCGCTTCTTGCCGTTCACCTGTACGGGCAGGGTGATCTGGTCCTCGACCAGCAGATCGGCCTCGACCTGCGGCCATGCGGCCTCCGATACCAATCCCGTCTGGCCCAATACGGTCCAGCATTCCTCCGCCAGATGCGGCATCATCGGGGCAAATAATTGCACCAGAATGGTCGCCGCCTCGTTCAGCGCCCAGCACATGTCCGGCGCCGGGTTTCCAGGCTTCGCCAGTGCCTCGCCGAAGGCATTGGCGAATTCACGGATATAGGCCAGGCAGACATTGAATTGCAGCCGTTCGACGCCGGTCGACACCTTGTCCAGCGCGCCATGGGCGGCCTTGCGGACGGCCAGCGCCTCCGGGCTGAATGCGGCCGGTTTCGCGGACGGCGCGGATTTGCCATGCGCGGCGGCATCGTTGACCATGCGCCATAGCCGCTGCACGAAGCGCGACGCGCCCTTGACGCCTTCCTCGCTCCAGATCACGTCGCGATCCGGCGGCGAGTCCGACAGCATGAACCAGCGCGCGGTATCGGCGCCATAGGTGCCTATGATGTCGTCGGGATCGACGGTGTTGCGCTTCGACTTCGACATCTTTTCGATCGAGCCGATCTCGACCGGCGAGCCATCGCTCAGCAGCGTTGCCGAACGTGTCGTGCCATCACCGGTGATACCGATCTCAGCGGGCGAGGCAAATGTGCCGTCCTGCTTCTTATAAGTCTCGTGGACCACCATGCCCTGGGTGAACATGCCGGCGAACGGCTCGTCCAGGCTGACATGACCGGTCGCCTTCATGGCGCGGGTGAAAAAGCGGGAATACAGCAGATGCAGAATCGCATGCTCGACGCCGCCGATATACTGATCCACCGGCATCATGCGATCGGCCACCGCGCGGGTGGTCGGCGCGTCGGCATTCCACGGATCGGTGAAGCGCGCGAAGTACCACGACGAGTCCACGAACGTGTCCATCGTGTCGGTTTCGCGCCGCGCCTTGCCGCCGCATTGCGGGCAGGTGACGTGCTTCCAGGTCGGGTGATGGTCGAGCGCATTGCCCGGCTTGTCGAAGGTGACATCCTCCGGCAGCACCACGGGCAGGTCCTTCTCCGGCACCGGCACCACATCGCATGTTGCGCAATGGATGATCGGAATCGGACAGCCCCAGTAGCGCTGCCGCGAAATGCCCCAGTCGCGCAGACGGAAGTTCACTTCGCGCTTGCCCCAGCCATCCTTCTCGAAGATCGCCAGCGATTGCTTCATCGCCTCTTCGCAAGTCATCACGCCGGGCTGGCCGACCCAACGGACATACTCCACCGTCTCGGTCTTGGCCGGCGTGAAAGCGGTGTCGCCCACGCGCGCGTCGCTGCCGACCGGCACGAACACGTCGAGCACCGGCAAATCATACTTGCGTGCGAAATCGAGGTCGCGCTGGTCATGCGCGGGACAGCCGATGATGGCGCCGGTGCCGTATTCCATCAGCACGAAATTGGCGATGTAGAGCGGCAGCTCCCATGTGCTGTCAGCCGGATGCGTCGCCTTGATGCCGGTGTCGAAGCCGAGCTTCTCGGCGGTGTCGATCTCGGCCTGCGAGGTGCCGAGCTTGTGGCACGCATCGATGAAAGCCGCGACCTTCGGATCGCTCTCGGCCAGCTTCTTGGCCAGCGGATGATCCGGCGAGATCGCCGCGAAGGTCGGGCCATACATCGTGTCGGGCCGCGTCGTGAACACCGGCAGTTTGTCGAAGCCTGCGGGCGCACCTTTCAGCCCGAATTCAAAACGCAGACCTTCGGAGCGGCCGATCCAGTTGTGCTGCATCAGGCGCACTTTGTCGGGCCAGCGATCCAGCTTCTCCAGCGCGTCCAGCAGGTCCTGCGAATAGTTGGTGATCTTGAAGAACCACTGGGTCAGCTCGCGCTGTTCGACGACGGCGCCCGAGCGCCAGCCGCGGCCGTCGATCACCTGCTCATTGGCAAGCACGGTGTGATCGACCGGGTCCCAGTTCACTTTCGATTTCTTGCGCTCGACCAGGCCAGCGGCGAGGAAGTCGGTGAACATCTTCTGCTGATGCTTGTAGTAGCTGGGGTCGCAGGTCGCGAATTCGCGCGCCCAGTCGAGCGACAGACCCATGGTCTGCAGCTGCTTCTTCATCGAGGCGATGTTCTCGTAGGTCCAGGCTTTCGGCGCCACCTTGCGCTCGATCGCGGCGTTTTCTGCCGGCAGTCCGAATGCGTCCCAGCCCATCGGATGGAGGACGTTGAAACCCTTGGCGCGCTTCAGACGCGCCAGCACGTCGCCCATGGTGTAGTTGCGGACATGGCCCATATGGATGCGTCCCGACGGATACGGGAACATCTCGAGCACGTAGTATTTCGGCCGCGGGTCGTCGTTCTTGGTGGCGAAGATCGCCTTGTCGTCCCACACGCGCTGCCAGCGCGGTTCGGTTTCGCGGGCGTTGTAGCGTTCGTTCGTCATCGATTCGGCAGTCTGTTCCGGGAGCCTCGAAAGGCCGGGACTAGGCCATGAAAGGACGCGTCGGGTCAATGGGTTAAGCTCGGCCCGTAGGGTGGGCAAAGCGCAGCGTGCCCACCACCGGGAGCGTCGCGAGAAGTGCTTCTTCCCCCTCCCCCGCAAGAGCGGGAGAGGGGACACTGCTGCCGGAGCGGGAAGGGACACCACGAACGGTGCGCAGATCACGCGCTCAGCGATACCGCGCTGTCATAGTCCCGTACGAAGCCATGCTCGACCACGGCATTGCGGCCACGTCGCTTGGCGGCGTAGAGCGCGGCGTCGGCGGCTTCGAGCAGATCGCGCAGGGTCTCCAGCTGCGCGGGAGCTGCGGCGGCGACGCCGACGCTGACGGTCACGCGCTGATGGGCGCTGGTGGCGTGCGGCACCTGCAGGCTCGCAATCGCGGTGCGGACCATTTCGCCGATCTGGCCGCCCCGCGTGCTGTCGGTGGCCGGCAGCAGCAGGCAGAATTCTTCCCCGCCGTAGCGGCCGGCGAAGCCGGACACCCGATCGGCCAGCGCCGACAATTCGGCACCGATCCGGGCCAGGCAGGCGTCGCCTTCGGGATGGCCGTAACTGTCGTTGAACAGCTTGAAGTGATCGACGTCGATCATCAGCAGCGCCAGATGGTCGCCGGATTGCTGGGCGCGCAACCATTCGAAATCGAGCCGGCTCTGGAATCCACGGCGGTTGGCGAGGCCGGACAGCATGTCCACCGAAGCCAGCACCGTGAGCTGCTCGTTGCTGGCGCGCAATTCGCGCTCGCGGCCGCGCAGCTGCGCCGCCATGCCGTAGAACGCGCGGGCCAGCGGCACGAACTCTGCCGGCAGCGAATTGCGCGGCATGCGGGCCGACCAGTCGCCGCGGCCGAAGCGTTTGGCCATGGTGGAGATCGCCTGGATCGGCTTGATGATCATCCGTTCCGCCACTACCAGCGCGCCGAGCAGCGCGAACAGGCAGACGATGGCAAGCTGGATATAGGCGGTGCGGATATTGTGATCGGCGACCGCCGACACCTCGGCCTCGTCGATGCTGACAATGAGCTGTGCGCTGGTGCCGGGAATGGTGGTGACCGATACGGCGCGGCGCAGCCCGTCGTCGCCGGTGAACGAAAGCGACCCGGTCTGGCGCTGCGAATGGCCCATATCGGCGGCGATCGCCGACAGCAGCGGCAGATCATCCATTGGCCGACCGACCTTGTCGGCATTGTTGGCCGGAGCGGCCAGCACCGTCCCGGCATGATCGACCAGCAGCGCGCTGACGCCGGGCCGGTCGGCGAGATTGCTCATCAGCTTCGACATCCAGTCGAGATTGACCGCGGCCAGGATCACTGCGTCATCGGCGCGGGTTTCGCCGGGGGCCAGATAGGCGGCCATCACTGTCGGCAGATTGCTGAGGCGGCTGAACACATAGTCGCTGACGGTGAATTCGCCGCTGGCGACCGCTTTCTTGAAATAGGGTCGGTCGCTGAAATTAAACTCGTTATCGACGATCTCGGGCCAGGTCGAGCAACGCGCTGCGCCGTCGATACCCGCAACGGTGAGGCTGCGCAGCCACGGCATGTTGCCGCGCAAGCTGGCGCGCATAATGGCGCAGCTGCGCTGCACCTGGGCCGCGCTGGTGTAGATATAGGCGGAGGATTTCAGCACCGCTTCGATCGAGGCGAACACCTCGCGCTGAGCATCGGCGCTATGACGCGCGATGCCGGCAAAATCCTGTGACGCGGCGGCGATCTGCCGGGCACGGTCGTGATGCAGCGATCGGATGCGTTCGGCCATCAGCGGCCCGACCAGAATCAACGCAAACAGCACCAGACGGGCGCGAATGCCAAGGGCGCCCCGCAGTCTGGCTTTGTTGCGATTGATACCGATGCGTGACATCTTCGGATCCCTGAGTCCCCGCCGGACATACGTACCTCAAAGCGTTCACAAACTCTTTCGCCGGCCCTTCAAATTGAAGGCGTCCACACGAAAGTTCGCGTCTTGGTTGAGAAAAATTCAGTGCATGATCAGTCAGCGTTAACATCTTGTTCATCGGTGGCCGAAGGGCTCGCCAGCGTCGAGGCGGAGATCCGCCGGGCTTGCAAAGAAGCCCATCGCGAGCGGACTTCCATCAATCTCATCGCCGTCTCCAAGACCTTCGCGGCCGCTGAAATTCAGCCGGTGATCGACGCCGGACAGCGGCTGTTCGGTGAGAATCGCGTCCAGGAGGCGAAGGGCAAGTGGCCGGCGCTAATCGCGGCGCAACCCGCGATTGCGCTGCATCTGATCGGGCCGCTGCAGTCCAACAAGGCCAGGGAAGCGGTCGCGTTGTTCGACGCCATCCATTCCGTCGATCGCCCGTCGCTATGCGATGCGCTGGCGAAGGAGATCGCTGCGCAGGGCAAATCTCCGCAACTGTTCGTGCAGATCAACACCGGCGAGGAGCCGCAGAAAGCCGGCATCGCGCCGGCCGAGGCGGATGATTTCCTGGCTCGCTGCAGGGATCACTGGGGTTTGCAGATCGCCGGCCTGATGTGCATCCCGCCGGCAGACGAAGCGCCGGCCCCGCATTTCGCACTCACCGCCAAGATCGCCGCACGCAATGCGCTGACGCAGCTGTCGATGGGCATGAGCGCAGATTTCGCCACCGCCATCCAGTTCGGCGCCACCCATGTGCGGGTCGGGTCGGCGATCTTCGGGCATCGGTAGCTCCGCCCCTCATGGTGAGGAGGCGCGAAACGCCGTCTCGAACCGTGAATTCGCTTGGCTCCGCGCTTGCGGCCATCCTTCGAGACGCCGCTCCGCGGCTCTTCGGGATGATGGGCGGAGTGTCACCCCACCACGATCTTCGTCCCGGTCCCCAGCCGCGCCAGCAACCGCAGCATCGTGCCCTGGCGCATCGCCACGCAGCCTGCGGTCGGCCCAAAATGGTCGCGGGCAAGATGCAGGAATACCGCGCTGCCGCGGCCGGCTATGCGGGGCCGGGTGTTCTGGTCGATCTCGATGATGAAATCATACAGGTGATCTTCACGCGCCAAGCGATCGCCGCCGCAGCCGCGATCAAGCCGCACCGGCCGATTGTAGTGCCGGTCATTTGGGTCTTCGCACCAGGCATCGTGCGGCGAGATGATGCGCACCGGAAGATGCGTCCGCGGCCGCGGGTGACGGTCGGCCCGCCACCACAGCTGGCGCGGGTGAAACACGCCCTGCGGCGTTGCGCCGTCGCCCTCCCGCTTGTTCGCCTTGATTCCGCCGCGGCCCAGCGCGACGGGTATGGTTGTGTGATCGTAGCTCAGCCACCCCCGTTGCGGGTTGCCTGCTGCGGCGCGGACCAACACGGTCCGCACCGGTCGATCACGCAAGCTTGTTGGATAAGTCTCTGAATGAATGACGTTTCCCATCGAATCCCGCCACATCGCCTTGGCTGTTTACCGCAAATGTTCTATTTCGCGCTGCAAAACCACATTCATTGAGAATGCTAGGTTTTTTACGCTAGACTATGCGGACTAGCCAAACCGTGGTGATCTTCCCCCCATCATCGCGTCTCAGACCACCGAAGCCGCAGCAGCCGTCCAAAGGATTGTCGCAATGCCTAATGCCCGCAAGATCTTGATCGTGGACGACGACACTGATTTGCGCGAGGCGCTGGTCGAGCAATTGTCGCTGCATGAAGAGTTCGAAGCCTCCGCCGTCGATACCGGCGCCAAGGGCGCGTCAGCCGCGAAAGCCAATTCCCCCGATCTGGTGCTGATGGATGTCGGGCTGCCCGACACCGACGGCCGTGAAGTCGTACGCAGCCTGCGCAAGGGTGGCTTCAAGGCGCCGATCATCATGCTGACCGGCCACGACACCGATTCCGATACGATCCTCGGCCTCGAATCCGGCGCCAATGATTATGTCGCCAAGCCGTTCCGCTTTGCGGTGCTGCTGGCGCGCATCCGTGCGCAATTGCGCCAGCACGAGGCGAGCGAGGACGCCGTCTTCACCGTCGGCCCCTATAGCTTCCGTCCGGGCTCGAAAATGCTGGCGGGCGCCAACGCCAAGAAGGTGCGGCTGACCGAGAAGGAGACCGCGATCCTGCGTTTCCTGTATCGCGCCGGCCAGATGGCGGTGTCGCGCGAAACCCTGCTGCAGGAAGTCTGGGGCTACAATTCCGGCGTCACCACCCACACGCTGGAAACTCATATCTACCGACTGCGCCAGAAGATCGAGACCGATGCAGCCAATCCGGAAATCCTGGTGACCGAAGCCGGTGGCTACAAGTTGGTGCCGTGATACGAATAGGGAACCGATTCGCCGTGTGGTGTCCGCCGCTTGTTGCGGCTGCGGGCCACGCGGTTGTCCTGAACGAATGTCTTGATGTCGATTGATGATGACGTCGCATTGCTCGAGCGCGTCCCGACATTGCGCTTGCTCGGGAGGGATGCCTTGCGCGTCATCGCCATCGGCTCCGAGCAGCAGGAGTTTTCCCGCGGCTCGGTTCTGTTTCGCGAGGATGAGCCGGCCGATTGCGGCTATGTGGTGCAGTCGGGTGCGTTTCGGATCAGCGTCGATGACGGCAGCGGCTTTGAGATGACCGCCGAGCGCGGCGCACTGATTGGCGAACTATCCCTGCTGGTGGCGATGCCGCGTCGTTCGACGGCAGTGGCTGCGGAATATTCCAGCGTCATCCGCATCACCCGCAGCCTGTTCCAGCGCGTCCTCGACAGCGACCCCGACGCCGCCGTCCGCCTGCGCAACGACATGGCCACGCGCATGAACGAACTCGCCAGCGATGTCATGGCGGTGAAAGCGAAGCTCGGATAGCGGTAGGGACCAGGAACTCCACTTCCCCCTCTCCCGCTTGCGGGGGAGGGCCGGGGTGGTGGCAGCCACAAGCTCCGACGTCACGTGGGGCTTCCCCCACCC
>SDZE01000522.1 GCA_004173095.1 Bradyrhizobiaceae bacterium | reverse complement strand
GCACTGCGCTGGCAATATGGTGCCGTTGCGCTTCGGACGTGAGTGTCGCGGCTGATCAAACAGGTTCATTCAGCCGCGCGCAGAAATGTGCTGCCCGAATCACCGGTTGCTCGGGTTTCAAGGCCGCTTCAATGCTGGTTCATATGGGCTCCGCTCTCGTTGTCGCCACGGGAGCGACGTGTTGTTGCCGGAATCAGGCGCCTCAGGCCGAACGCTAGCATTTCGAACGCAACTTGAGAGCGTGTTCCGGATCGGCGGTCATGGATCCTGTGTCCTGCGTGCATCCCTTTTGATGAATGTGAAGAAATTGCCATCGGCGTGGATCGGTCTGCGGGTGCGGATGTTACTGTTTATGGTATGGACCACGCGGGCTGACACTCGCTTGCTTATTTTGAAGGAAGACAATGCGTAAAATTTTCTTGGCTCTCACCCTGCTCTCCGCAACGGCCTCGACCGGCGCATTGGCCCAGCAAATGCAAAACCGTGGCGGCACCGAAGCTGAGCAGAAGGCCTGCGCCCGCGATGTGCAAAAGCTTTGCCGCGGCATGATGGATCAGGGCGACCTCGTTATTCTGTCCTGCCTCAAGGAAAACCGTCCCAAGATCAGCAAGGCCTGTAACGCCGTACTGGTCAGCCACGGCCAATAAGCATCCGTCGTCGATTTTGGGCTCGTGACGAAGTCACGGGCCCGTTACCAAGTATTCCGGCTCAGCGCTCACGCGGCCGAAGATGGCATATTGGCATTGGTTTCGCTGGCCGATTTGGCCTATATGAGGGCGCGGACAGCCCGTCAGCCGGTAATTTGTCACCGCGATAAACTCCGCTGATCCCAGTGCCCCTTCATCCAGTGTCCTTGAGCGAAGCCTAGATTGATGACCCCTGCGAGCGAGCTGCGATCCGGCAAGACCGATCGTGACGAGAATTTCCCGGTCGCGTCCTGGATCATCCATCAGCGCCACCGGGGCCTGATTCTCGCCTTCTATAATTTCGTCCGCACCGCCGACGACATCGCCGATCATCCGTTGCTCGATGCATCGACCAAGCTGGCGATGCTCGATGAGCTGGAAACCGGCCTTCTTGGCCAGCATGACGAGCAGGCTGAGGCTAATAAGCTGCGCGCCGCATTCGCCGAACGCGCCATGCCGCCGCGCCATGCGCTTGACCTGCTGACGGCGTTCCGGATGGATGTCACCAAGCTGCGCTATGCCGATTGGGATGAGTTGATCCATTATTGCTCATTCTCGGCGATGCCGGTCGGCCGTTTCATGCTCGAAGTGCATGGTGAGGACAAGGCAACCTGGCCAGCGTCGGACGCCATCTGTGCGGCCCTGCAGATCAACAATCATTTGCAGGACTGCGGCAAGGACTATCGCGAACTGGACCGCGTCTATCTTCCGGCGGATATCATGCAGCGACATGGCGTCAGCGTCGAAGCGCTCGATCAGCCGAAGGCGTCACCGCAATTGCTCGCTTGCCTGCGTGATCTCGTCGCCCGCAACGAAGCCTTGCTGCGCGACGGCGACAGCCTGACGGTTCACATGGCCGATCCACGTTTCGCATGCAACATTGCGGTCATCGAGAAATTCGCCTGGGAGATCTCGAAGTTGCTGAGGTCACGCGATCCGCTGAGCGAGAAAGTGCATCTCTCCAAAACCAGCATGGCCTTCCACGCCATGAACGCGATCGCCGGCTGCCTGTGGCGCCGTGCGACCACCTCCGCGCCGCTCTCGCGCCAGGCGGCAGGCAAATGAACCAGATGACCACGCACACCGAGACGAGCGAAGTGCAGGGCGTTGCTGCCAGCAGTTCGTTCTATGCCGCCATGCGTATCCTGCCGCGCGAGCAGCGCGATGCGATGTTTCAGATCTACAGTTTCTGCCGTCAGGTCGATGATATCGCCGACTCGCATGAGGCGCGCGATCTGCGCCTCAGCCAGATGCAGCAGTGGCGCGATGACATCGAGGCGCTTTATGCCGGCAATCCGCCACCGCGGGTGCGCGACTACGTCGAGCCGATCAAGCGTTTCGGCATGCGGAAGGAAGACTATCTCGCCGTCATCGATGGCATGGAGATGGATATCCCCGCCGATATCCGCGCGCCGGACGAGGCAACCTTCGATCTCTATTGCGACCGCGTAGCGAGCGCCGTCGGGCGGTTGTCCGTGAAGGTGTTCGGCTTGGCGGACGATGAGGGCATACTGCTCGCCCACCACCTCGGCCGCGCGCTGCAGATCACCAACATCCTGCGTGATATCGATGAAGATGCCACGCTTGGCCGGCTCTATCTGCCGCGCGAACTGCTGTATCACGCGGGCATCACGTCCAGCGATCCGCAGGTGGTGGTGATGGAAAAAGCGCTGCCGAAGGTAT
>SDZE01000018.1 GCA_004173095.1 Bradyrhizobiaceae bacterium | reverse complement strand
GATCGTGTCCCGCAGTGAGGCTGGACATAAAGGGACGTCATGACGAAGTCAAGAAGCTTGGCAGCTTTTTGAAAGTCATCCCCACCCGCCCGAGGTTCGACCGTTTCAAGGCGGCGAATGCAAATAACCCCATATTTTACGGGCAAAACGACATAGGCGGTCGCGCGCCGAATCGTCTAAGCCCACCACGTCCCAGGTTTTGTGACGGTAAATAACGGAAAGGCCAGTTCTCATGGCAGATACCCCAGACACACCAGCGAAGGCGCCCGCGCCCGCAACCATCACCCTCAAGCATCTGGCGGCCTCGCTGGCCGAGACGCACGAGCTGTCGAAGAAGAAGGCCGAAGAGATTCTCAACGACATGGTCGGCAAGATGACCGAGCATCTGAAGAACGGCGAGCGCATCCGCATCGTCGGTCTCGGCATCCTGCAGGTCCGTACCCGCGCCGCGCGCACCGGCCGCAACCCCGCCACCGGCGAGGAAATCCAGATCAAGGCCAGCAAGAAGGTCGCGTTCCGTCCCGCCAAGGAGCTGAAGGACGCGGTCTGAGACTGCACCTGACATGATCGCGCTTCGGGCCGGGTCTTTGGGTTATGTCTTTCGGGACAAGGCTCTCGAGACGAGGCCCGGAGCGCCACACCGCAGCTTGCTGCGTTGCCGACAATCGGATGTCCCATTCAGGCGAGTGATTCATGACAGCGACGTCGGCCAACACAATCACCCGAGACTCATTCGCGCATGACGTGCTGGAGCGCTTCCTGCGCTATGTGGTGATCGACACCCAATCCGATCCGGCGTCGCCGACCTGCCCCTCCACCGCCAAGCAGAAAGACCTCGGCGCCCTGCTCGCGCGCGAGCTGCGCGACCTCGGACTCGCCGATGCCCACCTCGACGCGCTCGGCTACGTCTATGCGACGATCCCTGCGACATCGGACAAATCGGTCCCCGTCATCTGCTTCTGCTCGCACATGGACACGTCGCCGGACTGCAGCGGCGCCAACGTCAAGCCGCAGATCGTTTCCAACTATGCGGGCGGCGATATCGTCTTGCCGGCGGACCCGGCGCAGGTCATCCGCGTCACCGACAATCCGGCGCTCCGTGACCAGATCGGCCATGACATCGTCACCTCAGACGGCACCACGCTGCTCGGCGCCGACAACAAGGCCGGCCTGGCCGAGATCATGGATGCCGCGCGTTTCCTGATCGCCAATCCGCAGATCAAGCACGGCACCATCAAGATCCTGTTCACGCCCGATGAAGAGATCGGCCGCGGCGTCGACAAGGTCGATCTCACAAAGCTCGGTGCCGACTTCGCCTACACCATGGACGGCGAGACGGCCGGCCATATCGAGGATGAGACCTTTTCCGCCGATGGCGCGGTGATTGTCATCGAAGGCGTCAGCGCGCATCCCGGCTTTGCCAAGGGCAAGATGGAACATGCCATCAAGATCGCCGCGGCGATCGTCGAGCGGCTGCCAAAGCACACCTGCTCTCCCGAGACCACCGACGGCAAGGACGGCTTCCTGCATCCGATCGGCATCACCGGCGCCCTCGAAACGGCCAAGCTCAGCCTCATCGTTCGCGACTTCACCGATGCCGGTCTGGCTGACAAGGAAGCCCTGCTGCAGTCCATCATCGATGACGTGATGTCCGCCTACCCGCACTCGACAGCAAAGCTCGAGATCAAGCCGCAGTATCGCAACATGAAGCAGGTGATCGATCGCCATCCGCACATCGTCGATTATGCCGAGGAGGCGATTCGTCGTGCCGGCCTGACGCCGGTTCGCAGCAGCATCCGCGGCGGCACCGATGGGTCGCGCCTGTCATTCATGGGCCTGCCCTGCCCGAACATCTTCGCCGGCGAACATGCCTTTCACGGCCGCACCGAATGGGTCAGCGTGCAGGACATGGAGAAGGCCGCGGAAACCATCGTGCATCTTGCCATGATCTGGGAAGAACGCGCGGCGAAGGCGTGACGCGACGCGGTAACGGAAAACCACATTCGGCCTGATCAAAAGCCGGTCTTCTGCACTGGCGCGCAATCCGGCGATCAACTTCACCGGGTCTATCTGCATCACCCATTCGTCCGATTGCGTCTGACACTCGCCTCGCTATCTTGTTCGCATTGCAAGTCGGCACGCCACCGCGCGCGACCGCCGAGACAGTTTGAATGACGACCATTTTTGAGACGATGGGATCGGGGGCGCCCATGGATTCATTCAGGGGAAGATACTTTCAGGATGCGCTGTCTGCGATCGAACGAATCGGCGCGGCGCAATCTGCTGCCGCCATCGGCGATGTCATCACCGGCACGGCTGCGTCGTACGGCTACAGCAATGTCTGCTTCCTGACACAGGCTGGCAGCCATCAGCCGTTCGAGGAACGCGTTCTGTGGCGTGCGTGGCCGAAAGGCTGGGCTGACCAATATCGCAGTTCGAATTTCTACGCCCATGATCCCGTCGCCCCGCGCATCCGGCGCCAGGCCGAAATGTTCGCATGGTCGGACATCGCGCTCGACGACGTGAGCCCCGCCTCGCGCCGCGTGATGGAGGTTGCTGCGCACGATTACGACCTGCGCTACGGCCTCTGCGCACCGGTGCATGGCATGAACGGCTATCAGGCCGGGCTGTCGCTGGCCGGCTACGATGTCGAGCGCACGCCGGAAGCGAATTCCGCGATCGAGCTTGTGACCATGTATGCGTTCAATCGCTTCGCCATCCTGCGCGCGCGCCAACCGGCAAAGCCGGCGCCGCTCAGCGCGCGCGAGCGTGAAGTGATGGGTTGGGTCGCGGCCGGCAAGACCGCCTGGGATACGAGCGTGATCCTCAGCATTTCCGAAGACACCGTGAACAAGACGGTCACGGCGGCCATGCACAAGCTCAATGCCCATACCCGCGCGCAGGCGGTGGCCGAAGCGATCAAGCAAGGCTTGCTCACCTTCTAGCAAGGCTTGCTGGATTTCGAGTAAGGCTTGCTCACTTTCGAGTAAGGCTTGCTCACCTTCGAATTTGGTGTTTTGTCAATCCCAAGCCCGCGGAATGTCGCGACTTTCCCACTCATGAAAATGATCCACGCAACTCAGCGTGGGGCGATTTTCATGATCGAGATCATCAACAGCGGCAACGCGAAATTTCATCGCGATCTCCTCGACAAGCAATTCCGGCTTCGCCACGAGATTTTCGTGCAGGACCGCGGCTGGACCGATTTCGACATCGACGGCGTCCATGAGCGCGACCAGTACGACAACGATGCCGCGGTCTATCTCGTCGCCGCGGATGATTCCGGCACCGTCGCCGGCGGCTATCGCCTCTATCCGACCGTGCTGCCGCATATGCTCAGCGAGCAGTTCGCCCACCTGGTGCAGGGCGCCGTCATCCAGCGCAGCGACGTGCTCGAATTGACCCGTTTCGCCATGCGCAAATCGCAGCGCCGCAGCCTGCACTATTTCGAACTGCTCGCCGCGATCCAGGAATACGGGATGATGGAGGGCCTGTCGGGTTTCACCTCCGTGATCAATCCGCTGCGGATTCCGATCCTGCAAGGCTTCGGTTTCGAGATCGAACCGCTCGGCCTGCCGGTGATGGTCGACGGAGAGTCGACCATCGCAGTGTTGTTCCATGTCAATGACCAATGTCATGCGCGGGTGCGGAATAAGGTGGCGATATCCCACGCCGTCTTCGCCCCGGCTTATGCCTCGCGCCAGAGAGCTTGACCGATGAAAGAGTGTCATTTGAAAGTGATCCAAGGCGGGAAAGACGCCGATGATCTCATCCTGACCATGCTGCACGCCTTGCAGCTGGCCAATACGAGCCGGTCCAAAACCACCTTCAATCTGCTGCGCATGGCGCTGCTGAACGAGGGGATCGAGATCGCCAAGGGAATGGAGCGCTGATCGGCCGAGGTGAGATGCCGTCAGGACGACTTGTCGTCGCCGGACGGCTTGCCGTTCCGGAGCACTGGCGCTAAACAGCCGCCATGGACGTGTACAATGGACGTTTGCCATTGACGTCTCCTTGGGCGGCTAGCTCAGCTGGTTAGAGCATCTCGTTTACACCGAGAGGGTCGGCGGTTCGAATCCGTCGCCGCCTACCATTTCCCTGATATCGATGATCGCAGAGGCCGCCTGTAGGGTGGGCAAACGAGCGCAGCGACGTGCGCACCAATGGCGGCTCGGTCAAAGCTGGTGGGCACGCTTCGCTTTGCCCACCCTACGGATTTAAGTGCTATTCCATCGCCTGCCCTGGCAGAGCGGCCAGGTCGCCGATCCACGGTTCTGCCGAGCGACACCAGATCTGGCGGGTCGGCCTGAGCTCATGGCGCTGGGCGATGCTGCCCCAGCGCAGGCTCCAGCGCCCTTTGGTCTGGTCTTCGTCGCAGGCAAACAACGGCGTCCCGCAGTTCTCGCAAAACAACATCAGCCTGATCCGACCGCTATCGCCGGTTTTGCGATAGCTCTTCGGTTTGCCGGACATGATGCGAACGTCTTCGGGCGTGGCGAAGACCGACACGCGATATGGCGAGCCTGTGAGCGTCTGGCAATCGGTGCAGTGGCAAATTGAGACGCGCTCCGGATCTATCGTCGCTGAATAGCGGATCTCGCCACAATGGCACTGACCGTCGATATGCATCTGCATTTCTCCGCGTGAAAGACGTGGATCTCTTGATTATCGTTGCAGTCCCATTGCGGCCGGCGCCTGGAGATCCAGCTTCGGCGTTTCCGGCTGCGCTTGATACTCGTGATCCTTGGCCTTCGCGCCAAGAAAATTGGCCCGGTCGCGGTTCTTGAACTGCGCGTCCCTGCCTTCGAATTCGCGCTCGGCGCGATAGCCCCGTTCGCGTTCGACCCCGAAGCGCCTGTCGAGCCGCTCGCCCTGCGCCGAGGAGGCCGTCGTCGATAGCAATGCTGTCAGGACCAGCGCTCTGATCATCGTCACCTCGTCATGCCGCAACGTAACACCGCAAGCTGCGGATCAACAGGCACAGCCCCATCAAGCTCCCGTCATCGGGCCATGCCGTCGCTCCAAACAAAAGCGGCGCCCCGAAGGACGCCGCTGATGTCATGGTTTGATCGGTCTGCGATCAGTGGGCCGTGAGGCCACCGGCCGCTTCGTCGCCGTCGGCCTTGACCGGCAGCTTGGTGTCTTCTTCCCAGTCGATCGCCACCGGCTGGCGAGTCAGCGCGTTCTTGATCACCTCGTCCATCCGGGCGACCGGAATGATGTTCAGCCCGCCCTTGATCGAGTCCGGGATTTCGGTGAGGTCCTTGGCATTGTCCTCGGGGATCAAGACCGTCTTGATGCCGCCGCGAGCTGCCGCCAACAACTTCTCCTTCAATCCGCCGATCGGGAGCACGCGGCCCCGCAGCGTGATCTCGCCGGTCATGGCGACATCGCGCTTGATCGGAATGCCCGTCAGCACCGAGACGATGGTGGTGGCCATCGCCACGCCGGCGGACGGACCGTCCTTAGGCGTTGCACCTTCGGGCACGTGGACGTGGATGTCGCGCCGCTCGAACAGCGGCGGTTCGATTCCGAAGGTGATCGCGCGCGAGCGGACGTAAGACGCCGCCGCCGAGATCGATTCCTTCATCACGTCGCGCAGATTGCCGGTGACGGTCATGCGGCCCTTGCCGGGCATCATGACGCCTTCGATGGTGAGCAACTCACCGCCGACATCCGTCCAGGCCAGACCCGTGACCACGCCGACCTGGTCGTCGCTCTCGATTTCGCCGTAGCGATACTTCGCCACGCCCGAGAACTCTTCCAGCGTCTTCGCGGTGACTTTCACCACCTTCTTCTTCGAGAGCATCAGCTCCTTCACAGCCTTGCGGGCCAGCGTGGAGATTTCGCGCTCGAGGTTACGCACGCCCGCTTCGCGGGTGTAGCGGCGGATCAAGAGCAACAACGCGTCGTCGTCGATCGACCATTCCTTGGTGTCCAGACCGTGCTTGGCGAGCGCGGCCGGGATCAAGTGCTTGCGGGCGATCTCGACCTTCTCCGTCTCGGTGTAACCAGCGATCCGGATCAGCTCCATGCGGTCCATCAGCGGCCCCGGAATATTCAGGGTGTTCGCCGTGGTGATGAACATCACGTTGGACAGATCGTAGTCCACTTCGAGATAGTGATCGGCGAAGGTGCCGTTCTGTTCGGGGTCGAGGACCTCGAGCAGCGCCGACGACGGATCGCCGCGGAAATCGGCGCCCATCTTGTCGATCTCGTCCAGCAGGAACAGCGGGTTCGCCGTCTTGGCCTTGCGCATCGACTGGATGATCTTGCCGGGCATCGAACCGATATAGGTCCGGCGATGGCCGCGAATCTCCGCTTCGTCGCGAACGCCGCCGAGCGACACGCGCACGAACTCACGTCCGGTCGCCTTCGCGATCGACTTGCCGAGCGAGGTCTTGCCGACGCCGGGAGGACCGACCAGGCACAGGATCGGGCCGGTCAGCTTGTTGGCGCGCGACTGCACGGCGAGATACTCGACGATGCGGTCCTTGACCTTCTCCAGACCATAGTGCTCCTCGTCCAGCATCGCCTGCGCGGCGGCGAGGTCCTTCTTGACCTTGGACTTCTTGCCCCACGGAATCGACAGCAACCAATCGAGATAGTTGCGCACGACGGTCGCTTCCGCGGACATCGGCGACATCTGGCGCAGCTTCTTCAGCTCGTGCTGCGCCTTCTCGCGGGCTTCCTTCGACAGCTTGGTCTTGGCGATCTTCTCTTCGATGTCGGCCAGCTCGTCACGACCTTCGTCGTCGCCGAGTTCCTTCTGGATCGCCTTCATCTGTTCGTTGAGATAGTACTCGCGCTGGGTCTTCTCCATCTGGCGCTTGACGCGCGAACGGATCCGCTTCTCGACCTGCAGCACCGAGATCTCGCTCTCCATCAGGCCCAGCACCTTTTCCAGGCGCCCGGTGACGGACAGTGTTTCCAGGATGCCCTGACGATCGGCGATCTTGACGGCGAGATGCGACGCAACAGTATCGGCGAGCTTGGCGAAATCGGTGATCGCCTGCACGACGCCGACGACCTCGGCCGAGATCTTCTTGTTGAGCTTCACATAGCTCTCGAAATCCGACACCACCGAACGCGACAAGGCTTCCGCCTCGACGCTCTTGGCATCGGTGTCGGCAAGCGCCGTTGCGGTCGCCTCGTGATACTCCGTGCGGTCCGAATACTTCACGACCTTGGCGCGCTCGAGGCCTTCCACCAACACCTTCACGGTGCCGTCGGGAAGCTTCAGCAGCTGCAAGACGCTGGCGAGGGTGCCAGTTTCATAAATGGCATCCGGCGCTGGATCATCATCCGACGCATTCTTCTGCGTCGCGAGCATGATCAGGGCGTCGTTCTTCATCACCTCTTCGAGCGCGCGGATGGATTTCTCGCGTCCGACGAAGAGCGGCACGATCATGTGCGGGAAGACGACGATGTCGCGCAGCGGCAGCACCGGATACGAATGCGTGTCGCCGTGAACAATGGTTGGCCGGGGCTTGGATGTGGTCATGGCCTATTCCTTTTGCTTTGCCCCCTTGCACGCGGTCCGCTGGCTACGCAACCACCACAAGGTGCGATGTCCGTCTTTGTTCGGCCAGGGGAACTTTGCGGGTTCGCGGCTCTACTTGTCCGGAGTGATGGCGAATCTTGAGAGGGAGTCTCGTGTCCGCCGCCAGCATTAGGTGGTCATGGCAATGGGGGGTGTCAAGCCGTTGAAACGCCTATGAACAAAGGCGGTTTATGGATGGTGCTTGGCCGTATCACCATTCTCCGTCATGGCCGGGCCTGCCCCGGCCACCCACGTCTTTTCCCACGTCAAGGAAGACGTGGATACGCGGGACAAGCCCGCGCATGACGGTGTTTCAAAGGCTCGGGGCCGAACGAAAACCGGCTGCCGGTTTCCCGACAGCCGCTCTTGCGATAATTCACCGCCCTATCCGCGTCATTGCGAGGAGCGCAGCGACGCGGCAATCCAGAGACCGCAAGCGAAGCAAGACTGGATTGCTTCGCTACGCTCGCAATGACGAGCTTTAAGCGCTGGCGCTGGTCTCGGCGGCGCGATCGGAGCGGTCGGCGTAGATGTAGAGCGGACGTGCCGTCCCATCCACGACTTCCTTCGAGATCACGACTTCCTCAACGCCTTCCAGGCCGGGCAGATCGAACATGGTTTCGAGCAGGATGCTTTCCAGGATCGACCGCAGACCGCGGGCACCCGTCTTGCGCTCGATGGCCCTGCGGGCCACCGCACCCAACGCCTCGTCGGCGAAGGTGAGCTCGATATTCTCCATCTCGAACAGCCGCTGATACTGCTTCACCAGCGCGTTCTTCGGCTCGGTCAGAATCTTCTTCAGCGAGGTCTCGTCGAGATCTTCCAGCGTCGCGACGACGGGAAGACGGCCGACAAATTCGGGGATCAGGCCATACTTCAGCAGATCCTCGGGCTCGACATGACGGAAGATCTCACCGGTACGGCGATCTTCCGGTGCCAGCACCTGCGCGGCGAAGCCGATCGAGGTGGTGCGGCCGCGGCCCGAAATGATCTTTTCGAGGCCGGCGAACGCGCCACCGCAGATGAACAGGATGTTGGTGGTATCGACCTGCAGGAATTCCTGCTGCGGATGCTTGCGGCCGCCCTGCGGAGGCACGGAGGCAACGGTGCCTTCCATGATCTTCAGCAGCGCCTGCTGCACGCCCTCGCCCGACACGTCGCGGGTGATCGACGGATTGTCCGACTTGCGCGAGATCTTGTCGATTTCGTCGATATAGACGATGCCGCGCTGGGCCCGCTCGACATTGTAGTCGGCCGACTGCAGCAGCTTGAGAATGATGTTCTCGACGTCTTCACCGACATAACCGGCTTCGGTGAGCGTGGTCGCATCCGCCATCGTGAACGGCACGTCCAGAATGCGCGCAAGCGTCTGCGCAAGCAGCGTCTTGCCCGAACCGGTCGGACCGATCAGCAGGATGTTGGACTTCGCCAGTTCGACGTCGTTGTGCTTGGTCTGATGGTTGAGGCGCTTGTAGTGGTTATGCACCGCGACCGAGAGAACCTTCTTCGCATGGAACTGACCGATGACGTAGTCATCCAGCACCTTGCAGATTTCTTTCGGCGTCGGGATACCGTCGCGCGACTTGACCAGCGAAGACTTGTTCTCTTCGCGGATGATGTCCATGCACAGTTCGACGCATTCGTCGCAGATGAAGACGGTGGGACCCGCGATCAATTTGCGAACTTCGTGCTGGCTCTTGCCGCAGAACGAACAATACAGCGTGTTCTTGGAGTCGCTGGTACCGACCTTACTCATTCCTATCTCCGTCCGCCGTTCGATCTTCGTTCGCAGGGTGTCGCTCAGATCCCGGTCGTATTCCGTAGATAGAGCAATTGCCGTACCAATAAAGACCTAGTTCCAAATTGCCGCGCGAATCCGCGGCTAAATCGAATCTCCGCAATACTAACCGATCCGTCACAGCGAACCATGCTGGCAGCCGATGATCAAGAATTCGCTAACTCGCGCGCTGTCATCAACGATGACGATTACGCGATTTACGCCCGTACCGCGAGTGGCTGCGGCATTTTAGGGCGCATTGCGCGAGTGAGCGGCCCGCATTGCGAACGAATACAGAACCGATCCGTCCGTTCTGCCGTTCAATGGCCATGCGACGTGCAGCGATCGATCGACTTTGATCCCGGTTTGTATCGGGATAGTGTCGGATCGCTGACGCAATCCGACACTCTGGTGTTCAATCCCCGGCTCAGACCGTTTTGGCCGGACCGGTTTCCTCGGCGCGCTTCTCGATCACCTTGTCGATCAGGCCGAACTCCTTGGCCTGATCGGCAGTCATGAAGTTATCGCGCTCGAGCGCATTGTGGATGTCATCGTAGCTGCGACCGGTATGCTTGACGTAGATCTCGTTGAGCCGGCGCTTCAGGCTTTCGACTTCCTTGGCGTGAATCAGGATGTCGGTGGCCTGGCCCTGGAAACCGCCCGAGGGCTGGTGAACCATGATGCGGGCATTGGGCAGTGCGAAGCGCATGTCCTTGGCGCCGGCGGTCATCAGCAGCGATCCCATCGACGCGGCCTGGCCGACGCATAGCGTGGAGACCGGCGGACGGATGAACTGCATCGTGTCGTAGATCGCGAGCCCCGACGTCACCACGCCGCCCGGCGAGTTGATGTACATCGAGATTTCCTTCTTCGGATTCTCGGCTTCCAGGAACAGCAGCTGCGCGACGGTCAGCGTCGACATGCCGTCTTCCACCGGACCGGTCACGAAGATGATGCGCTCCTTCAGCAGGCGCGAAAAGATGTCATAGGCACGCTCGCCGCGATTGGTCTGCTCGACCACCATCGGAACGAGGTTCATGTAGGTTTCGATCGGATCGCGCATAGAGCACCCAAAGGGTTGGAGGAGACAAGCGGCGGGATGCGCGAATGTCCCGTGATGCAAGGGGTCGTCGTAGGTAGGCGTGAGCCCACAGATATGAGCCAATCGGGCGACAACAAGACCAGCGGCCGGATCGTCACCCTGCCCGCCAGTTCAAGCCGATTCTGCCGCCCATCGCAAAGCGATGCGGCACCGTCGGGAACTGATTCGGGCGGTATCCTTAATGACAAAACGCCGGCTGGAGCACCAGCCGGCGTTTTGATGGAATGGTTATGAACGATTTGCCTTCGCTCCGCCCTCATCCTGAGGAGCTGCGCGATAGCGCAGCGTCTCGAAGGATGGCGGCGATCTCCGGAGCCCAGCAGTCTTATGGTTCGAGACGGCG
>SDZE01000019.1 GCA_004173095.1 Bradyrhizobiaceae bacterium | reverse complement strand
CTTAAATATATTAGCATCGGAGAGCAGGAGGGCGCACGCAAGGCTGTGAGCGGGCAAAGGCTCAATCGTGAAACGCCGGGCTTCTATCTCTCACCGACACTGTTCACCGAAACCAACAACCAGATGCGGATCAATCGTGAGGAGATCTTTGGTCCCGTCGCAGCCGTCATCAAAGTCAAGGACTATGAAGAGGCATTGCATACCGCGAACGACACCGAGTTCGGTTTGTCTTCAGGCATCGTCACGACGTCGCAAAAGCATGCGCGCCATTTCCAGGCCAACTCGCAATCGGGCCTGACGATGGTCAATCTCGCAACCGCAGGTCTCGACTATCACGTGCCTTTCGGCGGTCGGAAGGCGTCGAGCTATGGTCCGCGCGAGCAGGGGCGCTATGCGGCGGAGTTCTACACGATCGTCAAGACATCCTATGTCGGCTAAGAAATCGCGCTAAATTCGAGGTCGTCCACCGGCACCGGGTCCACTCAACAAAAAATGGATAAACGCATGGAAAAGGTAGGCTTTATCGGGCTTGGACGCATGGGGCGGCCGATGGCTTCGAATCTCTGTCGGAAGGGTTTCCGGCTGACCGTCAACGACATCAATCCTGAAGCTGTGCACGAGCTGGAATTGTTGCAAGCCAGCAGCGCGGCCTCAGTTGCCGAAGTTTCCGCCGGCTCGGATATCATCGTGACCATGCTGCCCAATTCGGCGATCGTCGAGCAGGTTGTCGCGCAAGCGGACGGGATCATCGCCAACGCGAAGCCGGGATCGCTCATCCTTGATATGAGCACGATCGATCCGGACACCACCGATCGCCTTGCCAAGCAAGCCGCCGCAAAGGGCATCGCCTTTGTCGATGCGCCGGTGGGGCGCCTGGCCAGCCATGCGGATCGTGGCGAGTCGCTGTTCATGGTGGGCGGCACCGTGAAGGATTTTGAGCGGGTGAAGCCTCTGCTCGAGGCGATGGGCAGCACGATCTATCATTGCGGTGACGTCGGCAGCGGTACGCGAACGAAGATCGTCAACAATTTCCTCGCCGTGTCATCGTGCCAGTTGAACGCTGAAGCCTTGGGTCTGTCGCAGCGGTTCGGCCTGAACCTCGAGCGGACTCTGGACGTTCTCTACGGCACCACCGCCGTGAACGGACAATTGAAGATCGCATGGCCGACGAAGGTCCTTATAGACGACACCGAGCCCGGCTTTACGATCGACCTCGCTCATAAGGACCTGACGCTGGTCATCGATTCTGCCAATGCCGCGAAAGTGCCGATGCCGATGGCTGCTGCGGCGCGGGAAGCTTTTAGCACCGCCCGTGCCCGTGGCTTCGGCGGCAAGGACTTTTCGGCGATGGTGGATGTACTGTGTGATCTGGCATCGATCGCCAAACCTCGGCTTAAGTCGAAATAGAGCGCGCTGCACAATGATAGACGCTCTGAAGATCGCCCCAAATCCGGAGCGTTCTTTTGCATTTGGAGCAGGTGTATCGGCTGAATTCTCGCCAGCCGATAGCTGATATCGCTCTTTAGCAATTTTCGGAAGTTTGCATCGGTGAAACAATTGGCGGCAGGCTCGCACAAAGCGGCCGGTTAAAATGATAAGCCGGGGGAAAACAATGATCGGAATTTCGCGCCGCTCACTCGTGGTCGGCTCTGCCGCCCTTGCCGCAGGCGGTATTGCCGGTTCGGCCTTTGCACAGTCACCGATCATCAAGATCGGAATTCTTGCTGACTTCTCGGGTCTCTACAACGATCTGCTCGGACTGCCCGGCGTCGAATGCGCCAGGCAGGCGGCCGAGGAATTCGCCGCCAAGAACAACAGCTTCAAGATCGAGATCGTCTACGCCGACCATCAGAACAAGGCCGACGTGGCCGCGGCTATCGTCCGTCGCTGGTGCGACACCGAAGGTGTCGACATGGTGATCACCGGACCCAACTCATCGGTGGGCCTTGCGGCATCCTTCGTCTGCAAGGAGCGCGACAAGCCGTGCCTGGGCGTCGCCGTGACATCAACGGAATTTACCGGCAAGCAATGCACTCCGGTTGCGGTCAACTGGACCTATGACGGATATATGTTCTCCAAATCGGTGGCCCTCGAGATCGTCAAGGGTGGCGCGAAGAAGTGGTACTTCCTCTCGACCGATAACGCATTCGGCGCTTCTCTGACGGAAGAAACAAGTCGCTTCGTCGAACAAGCAGGCGGAAAAGTCCTTGGCAATGCCAAGGTACCGCTCAGCGCTTCGGATTTTTCGTCATTCTTGCTTGCGGCGCAAGCCAGTGGCGCCGATGTGTTAGGACTATCCATCGGCGGTTCTGACCTCGCGACGTGCCTCAAGCAGGGCGGCGAATTCGGGTTGACGCAGAAGATGAAAGTCGCGGCGTTGGTGACATTCCTTAACGACATCCACGCCGTCGGCCTCGATACGATGAAAGGGCTTTTGTTCTCCAACAGTTTCTACTGGGATCTGAACGAGCGGACGCGCAGCTTCACCAAGCGGGTGGTGCCACGGATGTCCGGCACTTATCCGGGCATGACCCATGCGGGATGCTATGCAGTTACGTTGCACTATCTCAAGGCTGTTGCAGCGCTCGGCATTGCGACAGCGAAGAAGAGCGGATCCGCGACAGTCGCCAAGATGAAGGAGCTCCCCACGAACGACGATGCGTTCGGACAGGGCAGCATCCGCATCGACGGACGGGCTGCACTTCCCGCATATCTTCTTGAGGTCAAGCGCCCAGCGGAAAGCAGGGGAGCTTGGGACTACTGCAAGCTGATCTCGACGGCGTCCGCAGCAGAAGCGACCAAGCCGCTCAATGAAACGGGCTGCTATCTCGTCAAGACTTGATCCGATGTGACCTAACCTGACGGTTATTCGCACGGATTGCAGTGTAAAAAATACAGAGCCGCACCGCGTCTAAACGCGCGGAGCGGCATTTGCCTTTTGCAGACGCTTTGAGCGTCTTGTGAATTGCGGCCGCTTCTGGCGCAAAGCTGCCGCACAGCGCCTTAGATCGGCGGCCGACGCGTTAAATCCCTTTACTCGAAGTCAAGGAATGAAGCCGTCTTGCCGTTGTCGCAACCCAGATCCCGATCGCAACGGCCGATACGCCAACGATCAAGCTCCAGCCAACGGGCTCGTCCAAAATGATGGCACCTACGAAGGCCGCTGCTACCGGATTCACGGCGAGGGAGATTGCGACTCGTGTCGGGGTCGTTCGGCTCAAGGCGAATGACCACAAGAAGAATGTCAACGCACTGCCGAACAGACCAAGATAAATCATGGCCGACCATTGCGGCGGTCCAAAATCTGAGACGGGCGAGAAGCTTCCTTGTGCCAATGATGCACCAATCAGAACGATCGCTCCGATGCCCATCCCCATCGTCGTGAACTGAAGCGGGCCCGACCGGCGGATGATGGGCCGCGACCAGACGCTGTAGAATGCCATGCAAAGGGCAGCGCAAAGCATCAGGGCATCGCCGCGCCAGGCGCCCGGAGGCGCTGAGCTCAAACCGGAGAGGAGGGCCATTGCCACGCCCATCATGGCAATAAGCACGCCGATGGTCTTGCGCGCGGTAAAGCCTTCTACGCCGAGGCTTGCGGCGACCATCATTGTCAGAAGCGGCAGGGTGGACAGCGCCAGTGAACCGCGGGCAGCGGTCGTCAATATCAGCGAGGCGTTGAACAAAATCGGGAACACAGCGAAGAACAGCAGGCCGAGGCCAGCCACAGCCGGCCAGTCGGCACGTGCCGGCCATTTGCCGCCGTTGATTACTGCCACCGGAAACAGGAAGGCGAAGCCGAGGCCGAAGCGGAATGCGCCGATCGCAAGGGGATCGACGACGTCGCGCACATATCGGGTGACGCCAATCGAAGCCCCACCGAGCGCGCTCGACAGCGCGGCGGCGAGCACGCCCCAGATCTCCGCCATCCGCGCTCCCCCAAACATTTTCGGTTGCGAAAGCCTAACGGTCGGGTCAGCATCACTAAATCGAATTTATGTGATGGTTCTTATCAAGATTTGAAATGAGCGCGCCGGTACTCGATCCCGATCTGCTGAAAGCATTTGTCGCGGTGGCCGACCATCGCTCGTTCACTCGCGCTGCCGCGACGCTCAATCGGACGCAATCGGCGGTCAGCATGCAGATCAAACGTCTGGAGCAATTGATCGGTGCCGAACTGTTCTCGCGCAACAAGGTCGTTGTGGCTCTCAGTCCGACGGGCGAAGGCCTGCTCGTCTATGCACGGCGCATCCTGCATCTGAACGATGAGGCGCTCAGCCGGCTGCGCGAAGGTGCGGTCGAGGGCGTGGTCAGGATCGGCGTGATGGACGACTATGGCTGTGTCGTCATGCCCCCGCTGCTGGCCCGCTTTGCCAGTCGATATGCGCGCGTCCATGTCGAGATGGAGACAGGTCTCACGGGTGCGATGATCGGCAGATTGGGAAAGTCCTTCGATCTCGTCATCGCGATGCATCCGGAAGGCTCGGGCGACGGCCAGCTCCTGCGGCGCGAGCAGGCGGTTTGGGCCGCAGGGGTCACGCATGCCGCCGAGTTGTTGGACCCTGTTCCTGTCGCGCTGTATCCCCAGGGCTGCCTCTTCCGCAAATGGGCGACGGACGCGCTTGATCGGGCGGGGCGACCCTGGCGGATGGCATTTGTGAGTCATAGTCTCGCTGCGGTCGAAGCCATCGTGGCGCAAGGCCTCGCTGTGACCGTGATGAAATCCAGCACCTTCCCGTCAAGGCTTCGGCCTGTCACGGATCGCCATGGACTGCCCGGCCTGCCGACGGCTGATATCAGGCTCCATCGTGCGCAGGACATTTCGCGCTCCGCCTCGCTGTTGGCTGACGAGATTTGCCAAGCTTTATCCAGGCCCGACATAGGCGCCCAAATCTAGATGCCAATAACCGCTTTTGGCGCTAAGCGGACGATCGATCCCGTATTTTCATCTCGACCGTAAATCGAACGATATACCGAAGCTTGCACGCTCGCATTGGCACTTGAATATACGAGGTGCAGACTTCGTTGAGTCTCTTTCGCTCGCATCCCCTCCGACGATGCTCTGTAGGCGGGGGCTCATGTTGGACGTCTAGGCTTACATGGCGGATCAAGCGCCCCGGTCGTGTTTAGGGCGACCTGGGCCTCGCCAGCGCGGAGCTCTGGTCCTCTATATTATGTGCATTTGGGGCGTCCCCTCGTATGCGGCGTTCTCTATGCATCGGAAAAACCAGATAGCCGTAGCTCTTATGGTGGCTACTGTCGTGTAGATGCTCTCTCACTTTTAATACGCCGCCACTGTGCTCCGCGACCCCATGTCGTCTGACGCTCCGTGAATTAGAACACCTCTCAACTATCGTGCGTTTTGGCAAAGCCGGAGCCGTCCCGGAAAGATCGGCTTGAACGACTGACCGATAGTGGCGATACCATCGTGCGAGAGGAGAGCGTTCATGAGGCGCGCCGCCACCGTCGTCTTCGGCTTTGTCGTGGTGGCTGTCGCGGTCGGTGCTGCGGTGCTGCGCCATCGCGCTGCCGCGCTTCCCCCGTCGGCTCCTGCCGCGGTCGCCGTTCCGGTGGTTGCCGGCATCGTGCAGAGCAAGGACGTGCCGATCTTCCTGCAGGGCGTTGGCACGGTCGTCGCCTTCAACACCGACATCGTGCGCAGCCAGATTACCGGGCAGCTGATCAGCATCGATTTCAAGGAAGGCCAGTCGGTCAAGGCCGGCGATGTTCTGGCCGTGATCGATCCCAAGCCATTTCAGGCCAAGGTGGACCAAATGACGGCTAACCGGGCGCGCGACCAGGCCGATCTGGTGAATGCGCAGGCCAATCTGAGCCGGTCGACGGACCTGATCGGCAAGGGGTTTGCGACCCAGCAATTGCTCGACACCCAGAAGGCTCAGGTCGATCAGTTGCAGGGGGCGGTGCAGTCCGACGATGCTCTCATCGAACAGGCCAAGGTCGAGCTCGGCTATACCCGCCTGACGTCGCCGATCTCCGGCATTACTGGCATCCGCCAGATCGACGTCGGCAACGTCATTCATCCGACCGATGCGGCGGGCCTCGTCACCGTGACGCAGATCGAGCCGATCTCGCTGATCTTCACTTTGCCCGAGGAACGGCTGACGCAGATCCAGCAGCGCATGGCGCAAGCATCGCCGCTATCCGTCATCGCTTTCAGCCAGGACGGCAAGACCATGCTCGACAAGGGCACGCTGACGCTGATCGACAACGAGATCATCCAGGCGACTGGGTCGGTTCAGCTGAAGGCTCAGTTCGCCAATGGCCAGCATCGGCTGTGGCCGGGCCAGCTGGTCAGCGCACGGCTGCTGGTCGATACCCGGCACAACGGGCTGACCGTGGCGGCAAGCGCAGTTCAGCGCGGACCCGCAGGCACTTTCGTCTATGTCATCACGGCGGACGGTAAAGCCGAAGCCCGCCCTGTCACGGTGTCGCAGACCGTCGCCGGCGAGGCGCTGGTGACCGCTGGCCTGCAAGTCAACGAAAAGGTCGTGGTCGATGGTCAATACCGGCTTCAGAATGGCAGCGTGGTGCGCGAACTGACGGGCAAGGCCGCGAAGGAAGCGGATCTGCAGAGCGCGGTCGAGAAGGCGATCCCATGAACCCATCGGCGCTGTTCATTCGCAAGCCGATCGCCACCGCGCTGCTCATGGTCGCGCTGTTGCTTTGTGGTCTGGCGACATATCCGCTGCTGCCGGTGGCGGCCCTGCCCAATGTAAATTTCCCAACCATCCAGATCTCCGCGCAGCTTCCCGGGGCGGATCCGCAGACCATGGCGTCCTCGATCGCAACGCCGCTCGAACAGCAATTGAGCCAGATTCCTGGCGTCGCCCAACTCACCTCGTCGAGCGCGCTCGGCGTCACCACTGTCATCGTGCAGTTCGAACTGTCGCGCAGCATAGAGAGCGCGGCCGTCGATGTGCTCGCCGCGATCAATGCGGCGGCACCCTATCTGCCGCAGACGCCGTATCCGCCGACCATCCGCAAGGTCAATCCGGCGGCGCCGCCGGTGCTGCTGCTGGCCCTGACCTCGGACAATGTGCCGCTGACGACCGTCGATGCCTATGCCGAGAATATCCTGCTGCCGAAGATCTCGCAGATTCCCGGCGTCGGCCTGGTCGGAATCGGCGGCCAGCAGAAGCCGGCGATCCGGGTGCAGGTCGATCCACAGGCGCTCGCCGCCCGGGGCATCAGTCTCGAAGACGTCCGCACGGTCATCAGCCAAGCCAATGTCAACTTGGCGAAGGGCACGCTAAACGGCCCCCGGCAGACCTACACGCTCAACACCAATGATCAGTTGCTGAGCCCCGAGGCCTACGACGCGCTGGTCGTTAAATATGAGAATGGATCTCCGGTGCGGATCGGCGATATCGGCAAGGCGATCAATGCGCCGGAAAACGATCTCTTGGCCGGCTGGTTCAACCGGCAGCGTGCCATCATTCTGGCCGTGCAGCAGGTCCCCGGTGCCAATGTGATAGAGACCGTAGACCGCATCAAGGCGATGCTGCCGACACTGGAGGCCTCGATCCCGCCGGGCGTGAAGCTGGCGATCGCCTCGGACCGCACTGTGACCATCCGCGCAGCGGTGTCCGACGTGCAGTTCACGCTAATCCTCACGGTGGGATTGGTCGTTATGGTGATCTTCGTGTTCCTGCGCAACTTCTGGGCCACGGTGATACCCGCCATCACCGTGCCGCTGGCGCTGATCGGGACGTTTGCCGTGCTCTATGTGCTAGGCTTCAGCCTCGATAACCTGTCGCTGATGGCGCTGTCGATTGCGGTAGGTTTCGTCGTCGACGACGCGGTCGTGGTGATCGAGAATATCGTGCGCTATATCGAGGAGGGGCTGTCGCCGATGGAAGCGGCGTTGAAAGGCTCGGCCGAGATCGGCTTCACGATCATCTCCATTACATTGTCGCTGATCGCGGTGTTCATCCCGTTGTTCCTGATGCCGGGCTATGTCGGCAAGCTGTTCCACGAATTCGCCATCACCATCAGCGTCGCTCTGCTGCTGTCGCTGCTGATCTCGCTGACCTTGACCCCGATGCTGTGCGCACGGCTGCTCAAGCCGCAGAAAGGAATTGCGCATGGACGGCTGTATCTCGCATTCGAGCGCGGGTTCGACGGCCTGCTGGCTTTGTACGGCCGCGGCCTGACCGTCGTGCTGCGCCATCGCCGGGTGACGCTGCTCTTCATGTTCGGAACGATTGCGCTGACCGGCTATCTCTACACGGTGATTCCGAAGAGTTTCTTCCCGCAGGAAGACACCGGCCTGATCCAGGGCATCACCGAAGCGGCGCAGGACATCTCGTTCCCGGCGATGGCTGAGCGCCAGCAGGCGATCGTGGACAAGATCCTGAAGGACCCGGCAGTGGACACCGTCAGCAGCTATATCGGCCCCGGCGGTCCGACGGCGACGCTCAACCAGGGCCGCGTCTTCATCGTGCTGAAACCGCGCAACCAGCGCGACGCCAGCGCCGACCAAATCATCAGTCGCCTGTCTCCGGAAGTGGCGAAGGTGCTTGGCATCAGCCTTTTCATGCAGTCGGCGCAGGACATCACGATCGGCGCACGTCTGTCGAAGACGCAGTACCAGTACACGCTGACCGACGCGGATTCCAACGAACTGGCGCACTGGGCGGCGATATTCCAGCAGAAGCTGAGTAAGCTACCGCAACTCGTCGACGTCGCGAGCGATCAGGCCAATGCGGGCTCGCTGCTGAAGATCGAGGTCAACCGCGAGGTGGCTTCCACCTTCCGCATCCTTCCGGCGACGATCGACAATACGCTGGACGACGCGTTCGGGCAGCGCATCGTATCCACGATGTACACGTCATTGAACCAGTATCATGTCATCCTCGAAGTGCTACCGCAATTCCAGTATGGTCCCGACGCGCTGAAGAACATCTATGTCCGGTCGGCCAGCGGGCAGCAGGTGCCGATGAACACGCTGGTCAAGACCGAGGTGCAGACGTCGCCGATCATCGTCAATCACCAGAACATGTTCCCGTCGGTGACGATCTCCTTCAATCTCAAGCCGGGCGTCGCGCTAGGAGACGCCGTGGCCGCGATCTCGGAGCTGGAGCACAAGCTCGGCAAGCCCGCTTCGCTGGCAACCGCGTTTCAGGGCAATGCGCAGGCGTTCGAGGCGTCGCTGGCCGGAACGCCATTGCTGATCGCGATCGCGCTGGTGGTGATCTATCTGATCCTCGGCGTGCTATACGAGAGCACCATTCATCCGCTCACGATCCTCTCGACGTTGCCGTCGGCAGGCATCGGTGCGTTGCTTCTGCTGATGGCGGTGCAGATGTCGCTCAGCGTGATCGCGCTGATCGGAATCATCCTGCTGATCGGGATCGTCAAGAAGAACGGCATTATGTTGGTCGATTTTGCCATTGAGGTGGAGCGCACGGAAGGGTTATCGCCTGAGAAAGCGATCTATCGCTCGTGCATGATGCGGTTTCGGCCAATCCTGATGACCACCATGGCAGCCTTGCTCGGTGGCGTACCTTTGATGGTCGGTACGGGCACGGGATCGGAGCTGCGTCAGCCGCTCGGCTATACCATCGTCGGAGGTCTGCTGCTGTCGCAACTGTTGACGCTCTACACGACGCCGATCGTCTACCTCTATCTGGCGAAACTGCGCGCCGGTGCCGCGCAACGCCGTGGTGTCGCCACCGAGCGGCCGCAACCGTCATCGAGCTAGTCATCGCGCGGCGCTGAAGTGAAAGGCCGGCCGGATGCAATCATCAGGCCGGCATTTGCTTAGCGGGCCATTGATTTTGCGGGACGGTTCTTGCCGAACATAAGCTTCGGATTGACGGAGCAGTCGGCGCCGCGGCCGGATGCGCTCGCCTGGCATTGCTTCAGCGTCCGATAATAGCAGCGAGGCGTGTCGCCAGAGCCGTCGAGACACCACTTGTACGGTTTTGCCATGGCCGCGTTTGAGAACGAAGCCGCGAGCGCCAGAACGGCCACTGCCAATATTGTCTTCTGCATGTCGGATCACCCTATGAAGTCGGCGGACCTGTTCCACCGATACGCCAAGTATGCCGGGCATTGGGCGCGGGATATTCCGATTGCCGCATGTTGTTTCGAAAGCAAACGCCGGCGCAGGTTTCACGATCGTGCGCCGTCGTGCGGACAGACAAATGCCGGTGCCAGTCGCAAGACGTCGCAGGCAATCGTGCAGATGATGACAGCCGCTGGCCGCCGTGCGCTGTGATTTCTCGAAACGCATGTCGGTCGATGTCAGAGCTCAAAATGGAGAATGCTCGTGGAATCATCGTCGGTTGCGGTTGCCGTGTTTACGACACATGACGCGGCGGAAGACGCCGTCAAGACCCTTGCCAGCGATGGGATCGATCTGAAGTCGATTTCCATCGTTGGAAAGAACTATCATTCCGAAGAAACGCCGGTGGGCTATTTCAACGCGGGCGACCGCGCAAGGGTGCTCGGCAAGCTCGGCGCGTTCTGGGGCGGTATGTTCGGGTTGCTGTTCGGTTCGCTGTTCATCTTCATCCCCGTGTTCGGCCATCTGGTAATCCTTGGGCCGATTGCCGCGATCGTCGCGAATACGATCGAGGGTGTCGCAGTGGGCGGCGCGTCCGGCGCCATTGCCGGCGCGCTCAGTGCGATTGGTGTCCCGAAGAATTCGGTGGTGCGGTACGAAGCTGCCCTGATGGCGGACCAGTTTGTGGTCGCCGTGCATGGCGACGACGCCGTGGTTGAAAAGGCTAAGCAATCGCTGGC
>SDZE01000218.1 GCA_004173095.1 Bradyrhizobiaceae bacterium | reverse complement strand
CGGGTGCCGCGGATCAGGAAGTTTTCCGCGGTCCACTCACCGCGCTCGTTCTGGCCCCAGGCTTCGCGCTGCCATTCGAGATTGCTCTCGAAGCCGCCGCAGCCGAGCACGCAGCTCTTGGCCGTGATGCGCTCGCCCGACTCGGTGATGGCGGCGACGAATTGGCCGTCTTCGAGTTCGAGGCTCTTCACCGGCGAGTCGTAGCGGATCTCGACGCCGAGCGCTTCAGCGCTGCGATAATAGGCGTTCACCAGCGCCTTGCCGCCGCCCATGAAGAACGCATTGGTGCGCGCCACATGCAGCGCGCCCGACAAAGGCGGCTGGAAATGCACGCCGTGCTTGCGCATCCATGGCCGGCAGCGCGACGAGTGGCGGATCACCATGCGCGCCAGCGGCTCGTTGGTCAGGCCGCCGGTGACCTTGAGCAGGTCCTGCCAGTATTCCTCTTCGGGATAGGCCTCGACCAGCACGTCCTGCGGCTCGTCATGCATGCAGCGCAGATTGCGCACATGCATGGAATTGCCGCCGCGCCATTCCTTCGGTGCGGATTCCAGCATCAGCACCGACGCGCCGGACTCGCGCGCCATCAGCGCCGCGCACAAAGCCGCATTGCCGCCGCCGATGACGAGAACGTCAGGCATGGATGAGGACGTGGCCATCGATCAGACGCTCTTTCTCAGGATGTGAATGCCGGCCATTCGCCGCCCAGATTACCGGTGAGTTTGGCTGCGACGGGACCGAGCAAGCTCTTCATTTCCGCCACGCGCGTATCGCCGAACCGCTCGCGGGGCCCGGACAGCGAAATCACGCCGACCAGGATTCCGCGCGGGCCGAACACCGGCGCCGCCACTGCCGCGCAACTCGGATCGCGCTCGCCGAGCGAGACATCGTTGCCATGGGCGCGGATAGCGTCGTAGCGCGCGCCTTTGGCCCCATCGTAAGCGAGGATGATGTGGCCGGCAGCGCCGCGCAGCAGCGCGTAGCTGTCGCCGGCCTCGACACGATCGAGCGTCGCGTGACGCGAATTGATGCGATAGAGACAGACGCGGTTGTCGTTGTCCTGCCGCACATGAAACGAGGCGCTCTCGGTGCCGCGATCGACCAGCTCCTGCAGCGCCGGCACCACATGATGGCCGAGCGCATTCTTACGGGTGAAAGCGACGCCGAGCCGAAATGCGGTGGGGCCGAGATCGTAGGTCCCGTCCGGCAGCCGGGTGACATAGCCGGTCGGGATCAGCGAGCTCAGCAGCCGCAGGATCGTGCTCTTGTAGAAGCCGGTGCGCACGGCGAGTTCCGCCAGCGTCATCGGTTTGTCGGCATTCTCCAGCGCCGCGACGATGGACAATGCCCGTTCGACGGCGGCGACGCCGCCCTCACCGGCTTCGCGCACCGGCGCATCTGATTTGGCTTTCGGGACGGGCTTGTTCATCGTGGTCCGATCAGGTGCGCGACTTCTCGTGGACGCGCGCGATCACCGGCCAGTAGAGATCGCCGTCGCCGGCGTCAATCGCCTGGCCGAGCATCTTGTCGGCGAGTTCCGCGCCCTGCAGCTGGATGTTCACCGAGCGGGCGAGATCCAGCGCATAGGAGATGTCCTTGCGGGCATATTCGGTGGAGAACGCGCGCTCCGGGAAGACACCCGGCAGCATCGCCTTCATGCCGTGATTGCGCAGCGCAAAACTATCCGCCGAGCCCTTGGCCAGCGTCTCGAACACCACTTTCGGATTGAGCCCGGCGCGCTTTGCGGTTTCCAGTGCCTCACTGAGCGCGACCACGGTTTCCATCAGCACCATGTTGTTGAGGATCTTCACCACCTGGCCGGCGCCGATATCGCCGCAATGGGTGATGTCGGTGGCGAAGGTGGCGATCAGCGGCTGAAGTTTGGCGAAGATGGCGGCGGAGGCGCCGACCATGACGCTGAGCGTGCCGTCTTCGGCGGCCTGACGCGTGCGCGCGATCGGCGCGTCGGCATAGGCCGCACCCTTGGCAGCAAATTTCTTGGCGAGTTCGCGGCTGGCTTCCACCGGCGAGGTGCCGAGATCGACGATGGTATGACGCGCATCGGCATGCGCGAGCAGGCCGTCATCGCCTTCGCAAACCGCAGCGACATGCTTGCCGCTCGGCAATGCCATGAAGATCACGTCGCAGGTCTCGGCAAGTTCGGCCAATGAGGCGGCGCGCTTGACGCCGGCTTCGGCGAGGCGTTCGAGCGGCGCATCGGCGCGGTCGAAGCCGTAAACAGGCACGCCAGACTTCTTGGCCAGATTGCGGCACATCGGCTCGCCCATCACACCAAGACCGATGAATCCAATGGCAGTCGTCATGCCGCTTTCCTTCTTCATTCCAAAATCGAGATCGGAGAGGCGGACGCAGCATCG
>SDZE01000172.1 GCA_004173095.1 Bradyrhizobiaceae bacterium | reverse complement strand
AAAAGAACATATTGCGAACACAGAACAGATGGGGTACATAGGCTCATAGGCGGTTCTTTGTTGCCGTTTGTCCCTGTCGCGAATCCCTTCATAAGGAGCTAGATCAATGGCCGCCAATTCGTCTGCCCTGCGTATCGTTGAAGGATCCTCCATGGACAAGTCCAAAGCCCTGTCGGCTGCGCTGTCGCAGATCGAGCGCCAGTTCGGCAAGGGCTCGGTGATGAAGCTCGGCAAGAACGATCGCTCGATGGATATCGAGGTGATCTCGACGGGCTCGCTCGGCCTGGATATCGCGCTCGGCGTCGGCGGTTTGCCGCGCGGACGCGTCGTCGAGATTTACGGCCCGGAATCGTCGGGCAAGACCACGCTGGCGCTGCATTGCGCCGCCGAGGCCCAGAAGAAAGGCGGCATTTGCGCCTTCATCGACGCCGAACATGCGCTCGATCCCGTCTATGCCCGCAAGCTCGGCGTCAATGTCGACGAACTCCTGATCTCGCAGCCCGATCACGGCGAACAGGCACTGGAAATCGCTGACACGCTGGTGCGTTCCGGCGCGGTGGATATCCTGATCGTCGACTCGGTCGCAGCCTTGGTGCCGCGCGCCGAACTCGAAGGCGAAATGGGCGACGCGCTGCCCGGCCTGCAGGCCCGCCTGATGAGCCAGGCGCTGCGCAAGCTGACCGCCTCGATCAACAAGTCCAATACGATGGTGATCTTCATCAACCAGATCCGCATGAAGATCGGTGTGATGTATGGTTCGCCGGAAACCACCACCGGCGGCAATGCGCTGAAGTTCTATGCCTCGGTGCGTCTCGATATCCGCCGCATCGGCGCCATCAAGGAGCGTGACGAGGTGGTCGGCAATTCGACCCGCGTCAAGGTGGTGAAGAACAAGCTGGCGCCGCCGTTCAAGCAGGTCGAATTCGACATCATGTATGGCGAAGGCGTCTCCAAGATGGGCGAGATCCTCGATCTCGGCGTCAAGGCCGGCATCGTCGAGAAGTCGGGCGCCTGGTTCTCCTATGACAGCCAGCGCCTCGGTCAGGGCCGCGAAAACTCCAAGGCTTTCCTGCGCGCCAATCCGGACATGACCGCCAAGATCGAAGCGTCGATCCGGCAGAATTCCGGCCTGATCGCCGAGCAGATCCTCGCCGGCAAGCGCGACGAGGACGACGGCGATACCGAAGGGTCGGAGCCGTCGGACGATTGATCGGCGTCCCGGTGCGCAGCGCGCCGCCGGGTCGATACCACACCGTTTTCGCGTGTGTGCATTGCAGGGGTCTGTTGCCGATGCCCTGCAGTGCCTGTCGCGTGCATAAAGGGCCCCGTCAGCGGGGCCCTTTTCGTTTGTGAAGTTACGAGCCGGGCCGATTGACGGCATGGCAGGCGACACCGTCGATCAGCATCGGCGCGTCACGCCGGCAGGGATCGAACGCCTCCGGGCAACGCGGGTGGAAGGTGCAGCCGCGCGGCGGATCGATCGGGTTGGGGATCTCGCCACTCACGGCGATGCGGGCGCGCCCGGTCATGGCGAGGTCGGGCACCGCGCCGAGCAGCATGCGCGTATAGGGCATGCGCGGATGTGTGAACAATTCGCGGCCATCGGCGCATTCGACGATCCGGCCGAGATACATCACGCCGATGCGGCTCGCCATGTGGCGCACCACGGCCAGATTATGGCTGATGAACAGATAGGTGAGGCCGAGCCTGTCCTGCAGGTCGCGCATCAGGTTGAGGATCTGCGCCTGCACCGAGACGTCGAGCGCCGAGGTCGGCTCGTCGCAGACGATGAAGTCGGCTTCCGACGCCAAGGCACGCGCGATGGCGATGCGCTGGCGCTGGCCGCCGGAGAACTGGTGCGGAAATTTGACGCCGTCGTCGGGATGCAGGCCAACCAGCCGCAGCAACTCGCCAACGCGCGCCCGAATATCGCGCTCGCCGGTGATCAGGTCGAAAGCGCGGATCGGCTCGGCGATGATGGCGTCGACGCGCAGCCGCGGATTGAGGCTGGCATAGGGATCCTGGAACACCATCTGAATGCGCCGCCGCAGCAGGCGTCGCGCCGCCGCCTGTTTCGGATCGCTCATCGACACGCCGTCGATGGTGACGTCGCCCGAACTCGGCGCCAGCAGCCCCACCACCATCCGCGCCACCGTGCTCTTGCCGGAGCCGGATTCGCCGACCAGCGCAAAGGTCTCGCCGCGCGCGATATCGAATGACACGCCATCGACCGCCCGCAGATATTCCCGCGGTGCCCGCTCGATCATGCGGTCGAGCCACGGTTTCGAGACATCGAACATCCGCCTGAGATCGCGCGCCTGAACCAGTGCCGTCATGCGCCGATCTCCGCTGCGGGGGTTTGCGAGGCGGCGGGATCGTGCAGATGACAGGCCACGCGCTGTGTCCCCACCACGCGCGGCTCCGGCCGCTCGGTGCGGCAGCGATCGAAGGCGAAACCGCAGCGCGGGTTGAAGGCGCAACCGGCGGGGATCGCCGACAGCCGCGGCATGCTGCCGGGAATCTGCACCAGGCGCTGCGAGGCATCGCCCGCCAGCGTCGGGATTGCGCCCATCAGGCCCTGTGCATAGGGATGCAGCGGATGCTGGACGACATCGCGGACCGGGCCTATTTCGGCAATGCGCCCGGAATACATCACCGCGACCCGGTCCGATGCCTCGGCGATCACGCCCATGTCGTGGGTGACGAGCATCACCGCGGTGCCGTGATCGCGGCCGAGCCGCTTGATCAGCGTGATGATCTGCGCCTGCACCGACACATCGAGCGCCGTCGTCGGTTCGTCGGCGATGATCAGTTCGGGTTCGGCGGCAATCGCCAGGGCGATCACCACGCGCTGCCGCATGCCGCCGGAAAATTCGTGCGGATAGGCATCGACGCGTTTCTCCGGCGCGGGAATGCCGACCTCGGCGAGCAGATCGACGGCGCGCTGGCGCGCAGCAGACTCCGACAATGGCAGATGCGTGCGGATCGTCTCCACCAGTTGATCGCCGATGCGAAACAGCGGATCGAGGCTGGTGAGCGGATCCTGAAAGATCATCGCGATGCGCTTGCCGCGGATGCGGCGCATCTCGCGCGGCGGCAGATTGTCGATGCGCTGGCCGGACAGATAAATCTCGCCACCGGCAATGCGGCCGGGCGGATCGATCAGGCCGATCGCGGCAAGGCCGGTCACCGATTTGCCCGCGCCGGATTCGCCGACCACGCCCAGCACCTCGCCGCGCGCGATATCGAAGGAGACACCGTTGATGGCATGCAGCGTGCCCCGCCGGCTGGCGAATTCGACGCGGAGATCGCGAACGGAAAGGACGGGCGTGGTCATGCGCGGGTGTCCGTCATTGCAGCTTCGGATTCAGCGCATCGCGCAGCCAGTCGCCGACCAGGTTGATCGACAGGATCAACGAGGCCAGCGCCATGCCGGGGAAGGCGATGACCCACCATTCGCCGGAGAAAAGATAATTGTTGCCGATGCGGATCAGCGTGCCCAGCGACGGCATCGTGTCCGGCATGCCGGAGCCGAGAAACGACAGCGTCGCCTCGGTGATGACGGCGAGCGCGAGATTGATGGTGGCGATGACGAGGATGGGGCCCGTCGTGTTCGGCAGCACGTGACGCAGCATGATGACGCGCGCGGGCAGGCCGATCAATTGCGCGGCGGCCACATAGTCCTTGTTCTTCTCCACCATCACCGAGCCGCGCACCGTGCGCGCATATTGCACCCAGAAGCTCAGGCCGATGGCGACCACCAGCACCACCAGCATGGTGCTGGCATCGAGCTGATTGCCGAGCAGCGATTTGACCACGCCGTCGATCAGGAGCGCGATCAGGATCGCGGGGAAGGTGAGCTGCACATCGGCCACGCGCATGATCAGGCTATCGACGGCACCGCCGACATAACCGGCGATCAAGCCGAGCCCGATGCCGAGCACCGCGGCGAGGCCGACGCCGAGCAGGCCGACGATCAGCGAAATCCGCATGCCGTAGAGGATGGCGGAGAACACGTCGCGGCCCTGTTCATCGGTGCCGAGCAGGAACGGCGTCTGGCCCTCGGCCGTCCACAGCGGCGAGATGCGGGAATTCAAGAGGTCGAGCTGCGCCGGATCGAACGGGTTCTGCACGGCCAGCAATGGCGCGAAGATCGCGGCCAGCATCAGCACCAGCGCAATCCCGGCCGCAACGACGGTCAGCTTCGAGCGTCGGAACGAATAGAAGATATCGCTGTCGATGAGACGGGCGATGAGGCCGGGTGTCGGGGGGAGCGGCAACTCGGTCATGCCGGCCGTCCTGCACTCGCGCGCAGGCGCGGATCGACGATGGTGTAAAGAATGTCCACGATCAGGTTGATGGTGACGAAGATCAGCGACACCACCAGCAGATAGGCGGCCATGATCGGGATATCGACATTCTGCACGGCCTGTACGAACAGCAGCCCCATGCCCGGCCACTGGAACACCGTCTCGGTGATGATGGCGAAGGCGATCACCGAGCCGAATTGCAGTCCGGCCACGGTGATGACGGGCACCAGCGTGTTCTTCAGCGCGTGGCTGAAATGAACCGCGCGTGTGGTGAGGCCGCGCGCGCGCGCGAAGCGGATATAGTCGGTGCGCAGCACTTCCAGCATTTCGGCGCGCACGAGGCGCATGATCAGCGTCATCTGGAACAGGCCGAGGGTGATCGCGGGCATGATCAGCGCCTTCAATCCGGAAACGGTGAGGAACCCGGTCGTCCACCATCCCAGCCTGACCACTTCGCCACGACCGAACGAAGGCAGCCAGCCCAGCGTCACCGCGAACAGATAGATCAACAGAATGCCGATCAGGAAGGTCGGCAATGAAATGCCGATCAGCGACACCGCCTGCAGCAGCTTGGCCGTGAAGGAATCGCGACGCAGCGCCGAGTAGATGCCCATCAGGATGCCGAAGAACAGCGCAAATGCGGTCGCGCATGTGGCGAGCTCCAGGGTCGCGGGCATGCGTTCCTGCAGCAGCGACGACACCGGCTGCCGGAATTGATAGGAGACGCCGAACTTGAACTGCGCCGCGTTGAAGAAATAGCGGGCAAACTGCACCACCACGGAATCATCGAGCCCCAGCGACGCGCGGATCTCGGCGCGCTGCGCCGGCGTGGTGTCGATCGCCACCATCTGGTTCACCGGATCGCCGGCGAAGCGAAACATGGTGAAAGAAATGATGCCGACGGCAATCAGCACACCGATGGATTGCAGGGCGCGACGCAGGATGAAAGCGAGCATGCGGTCCTTTGGCTTTCAGCTAACTCAGCACCTCATGGTGAGGAGGCGCCGCTTCGGCGCCGTCTCGAACCATGAGTTGATGCAGCGCCATCGCCATCCTTCGAGACGCGGCGAAGGCGCCGCTCCTCAGGATGAGGCCGGGGTTTTGGATGCTACGGAGGATGAAAGCGAGCATGAGCGCGGTCCGTGCGCGCTTATTCGGACTTCACCGCCCAGTATGGCAGCACTTGGTTGTCCGGGCGCTGCACGATCTTCACTTTCTTGGAGACGCCCCAGGCCAGCGCCTGCTGGTGCAGCGGGATATAGGCCCAGTCCTTGATGGCCATCTCGAAAGCCTGCTTGATCATCGCGTCGCGCTTGGCGGTGTCTGTCTCCAGCAACACCGCGTCGGTGAGCTTGTCGAATTCCTTGTTGCAGTAGCCGCCGAGATTGGTCGCGCCGCGCGGGCTGGCCGGATCGTCGCGGCAGCCCATGATATCGTGCATCACATTGTGCGGATCCTGGGTGCCGGGGGTCCAGCCGAGCAGATAGAACGAGGTGTTGAACCCACCGGTCTTGAACACCTTGGCGAAATACAGCGCCTTCGGCTGCGCGTTCAGGTTCACCTTCACATTGATGCGCGCCAGCATGCTCACCACAGCCTGGCAGATCGCGGCGTCGTTGACATAGCGATCGTTCGGGCAATCCATGCCCAATTCAAAACCTTGCGGATAGCCGGCATCGGCCATCAGCTTCTTGGCGCCTTCGAGGTCGAATTTAGGCCGCGTGAAATCGCCGGAGAGCTTGAACAGGGACGGGGCGATCATCAATGCCGAGGGCGTCGAGAGCCCGCGCATCACGCGGCTCTTGATGGTCTCGATATCGATGGCCTTGTAGAAGGCTTCGCGCACGCGCACGTCCTTGAACGGGTTCTTGCCCTTGATGTTGGAGAACAGCAGCTCGTCGCGGATCTGGTCCATCCCGAGAAAGATCGTGCGCAGTTCCGGTCCGGCGAGCACGCTGGCCGTCGCCGTGCCGTTGACGCGGGCAATGTCCTGCACCGGCACCGGCTCGATGATATCGACTTCGCCCGACAGCAGAGCGGCGACGCGTGTGGCGTCGGAGGCGATCGGGGTGAAGATGATTTCCTTCAGGTTATGTTCGGGTTTGCCCCACCAGTCGGGATTGACCTTGAACACGGTCTTCACGCCCGGCTGGTGACTTTCGATCTTGAACGGGCCGGTGCCATTGGCATTGAGCGAGGCATAGCTGGGCGAGGTCGCCGCTGCCGGCGTCGGTGCCGCGGCATTGTTCGCCTCCGCCCATTTCTTGCTCATGATGTACCAGATGTCCCACTGGGACGTCAGGATCGGGTTCGGCTTGGTCAGCACGATATCGACGGTGTAGTCGTCGATCTTGACGAATTTCGCATCCGCAGGAATCACCGTGGTGAAGTCCGAACCCTTGGCGCGGACGCGGTCGGCGGAGAAGATCACGTCATCGGCGGTCAACGGGTCGCCGTTCTGGAACTTGACGTTCTTGCGCAGATAGAAACGCCAGCGGGTCGGCTCCGGCGTTTCCCATTTCTCGGCCAGCGCCGGGATGAGTTGCAGATCCTTGCCGCGGCCGACCAGACCTTCATAGACCTGACCATGATGGGCGATGGTCGTCGTCTCGCGCAGCGTATAGGGATCGAGGGATTTGAGGTCGCCCTGGTTGGCGTAGCGCAGAGTTTGGGCCATGGCCGGCGGCGCCGCCGTGAGCAAGACCAGGCTGAACACTGCCGCCGCACCGGCAAGGGTCCGAAGAACCGACATACGCATCTCCCTCGTCACGCCGCATCACAGATGCTGAGCTTGCCGATCATTGTTGGCGGAGTTCGGGTGGCGCGCAAGGGCGATTCGAACACCTGGAAGTCAATCCCGCATATGTATGCAAAGCGGAGGCCAGCTTTACCGGCTGCGCCTCGTGCTACCGCTTGCATCGAAACGGCGACCGGCGATACTGCCTGATCGCTTCGATTTGCAGACCGGATGAGGGGAATTGGCAATGAAGGTAACCGTCACCGTGGACTGCACACCGCTCGAGGCGCGCGAGTTTCTCGGGCTGCCCGATGTCCAGCCGATGCAGTCGGCAATCATGGATCAGATCCAGACGAAGATGATGGACAACATGGACAAGTACTCGCCCGAGTCCATTATGCAGAGCTGGTTCTCGTTCGATCCCAAGATCGCCGAACGCTTTCAGGAGATGTTCGTCAACATGGCCGGCCTCGGCGCCGGGACGAAGGACAAGAAATAGAGCTTCGATATCGATCGAGTCTGGACGTGTAGGGTGGGCAAAGCACAGCGTGCCCACCATGGTTCGCGGTGGGCACGCTGCGCTTTGCCCACCCTACGAGGTTCGCTACTAGCTCGCACTCCGCGCGTGTCGCGCTATCGCATCGATCACCATCGTCCACATGGAGATCGGCAAGGCATGGCCCATGCGATCCACCATCAGCAGCTTCGCGCCCGGGATCGACGCCGCGGTATCGCGGCCGGCGGCCGGATGCACCAGGGGATCGATCTTGCCGTGAATCACCAGCGTCGGTGCTGTGACCCCGGCAAGGCGCTCCTTGCGGCTGCCGGAGGCAAGGATGGCGCGCAACTGCCGCCCGACCCCGTCAGGGCTTAGCCCACGCGCAAACGTGCGCTCGGCGCGATCGAGGTCCCGCGCCTCATCTTCCGGGAAGCTGCCGACACGCAGGAACAGCCAGGTCTGCTTGAAGCGCTCGATGAAGGCTTCATAGCCATCCGGCTGCTTCTCCATCAGCTTCAAGGTCACCTGGGGGCTCGGCTGCGGCAGGCGCGGATCGCCTGTGGTGGACATGATCGAGGTCAGCGAACGCAGCCGCTCCGGATAGGCAATCGCCATTTCCTGCGCGATCATGCCGCCCATGGATGCGCCGACCACATGCGCCTTGCGGATGTGCAGCGCATCGAGCAACCCGACGGTGTCCGCCGCCATGTCGGACAGTTTATAGGGCGCGGCGAGGGGAATGTTGAGGAAGCGCAGTTTCGCCAATTCGTACAGCGTGAATTTCTTGCCGCCGGTCATCTTCGATGACAGCCCGATGTCGCGGTTGTCGAAACGGATCACGCGAAAGCCGTGGCCCGCGAGTTCGCGACAGAATTCGTCATCCCAATGGATCAGCTGCGCACCCAGCCCCATGATCATCACCATGGGTTCGGCGTCGCTATAGCCGAAGATGTCATAGCAGATGTCGATCCCGTTCGCGCGCGCGATGCGCGGCGCTTGATACGGAACTTCGATGGGTTCGGGATGGATGCGGGCAGGCTTCAACATGTCATCTATATGACACGGGAAGCCCGAATGAAAAAGTAACAAGCCCGCGTTGACGCGATCAAATCGTCGCAAGCCTCAATGTTTCGTTGTTGCCGGGCCTATTGTGACAGGGGTTGCGGCGATTGTGACAATGGAACACGCCCGGCAATGACGAAGGCGCGGTTCATCCGAACCGTCGTCGCCGCCATTCGATCAGCTTGGCGCTGACCTCGTCCGGCTTCTCCTGCTGCGTCCAGTGTCCGCTGCCTTTCACGAGATACTTCTCGAGGTCGGGAATGATCTTGTCCATGCCGTCGGCGGCGGACGGCGGCAGCACGGCGTCGTTCTCCGCCATGATCATCAATGACGGCACGCGGATCGTGTGATCGAGGCCTTCGGCGCGCCGCCAGTTGGCGCTCATGTTGCGGTACCAGTTGATGCCGCCGGTAAATCCGGAGGCGCTGAAGGCATCGACGAACACCTGCATCTCGTCGTCGTCGAGGATGCGCTCGCGGTTGTCGCGCGTGGGGTCATAGGCGGCGACCATGTCGGGCAGAGCGAGATTTGTTTTCGGCGCTGCGCCGATGCCGGCCGTGGGCGCTTCGTTGCCTGAAAACGCATCGAAGCCCGAGGCGCGCTGCGGCGGCTTGCGCATGAAGAACTCGAATGTGCGGCGGACATCGCTGGCGAAGATGCGATCGGGATTCCGCGCCGGATCCTGGAACTGCACGATATACATGCTGTCGCCAAACCGCTTGCGAAAGATCGCGATGGGATCGATCGGCGCGCGGTCGGTATGCGGCGTGTTGATGCCGACCACGCCGGCGGTCCGATCCGGATGCCGCAATGGCATCTGCCACACGACGAAGCCGCCCCAGTCGTGACCGACGAAAATTGCCTTGTCGATCTTGAGATGATCGAGCAGGGCTGTGAGATCGCCGGTGAGATGCTCGATACTGTAGTCCTCGACCGCAGCGGGCTTGTCGGTTGCGCCATAGCCGCGCTGATCCGGCGCGATGACGCGGATACCGGCCTCGGCCAATGCCTTGATCTGATGACGCCAGGAGAAAGCGAGCTCGGGCCAGCCATGGCACAGCACCACGGGCGGGGCGTCGGTTCTCGGACCGGCATCGTAATAGCCCATGCGGAGGCCGGGAAGGTCGGCATATTGCAGCGGCGGCATGGTGATCATGGGTGTCTTTCCAAGTGCTGGTCATTCCGGGGCGCGCGCAGCGCGAACCCGGAATCTCAGGCAGTCAATCGCATCACGAGATCCCGGGTTCGCGCAAGCGCGCGCCCCGGGATGACGACCGGCGTGAGCCGGTCGTCAATTCACCTGCCGCTCTTTCCCGATCCAGTAGGGATCCCGCAGCTGCCGCCGCAAGATCTTGCCGGAGGCATTGCGCGGCAACGCCTGGATGAAATCCACAGTCTTTGGCGTCTTGAAGGCGGCGATGCGCTGGCGGGTGAAGGCGATGATGTCGATCGCGCTGATCTCCTTGCCGGGCTTCAGTGCCACCACGGCCTTCACGGCTTCGCCCCAGGTGTCATCGGGCACGCCGACCACCGCGACCTCGGCCACGTCCGGGTGATCGCAGATCGCGCTCTCCACTTCGGCCGGGTAGATGTTCTCGCCGCCGGAGATGATCATGTCCTTGATGCGGTCGTGGATGTAGAGGAAGCCGTCGCTGTCGAGATAGCCGGCGTCGCCGGTGCGCAGCCAGTTGTCGCGATCCAGCGTGCGCGCGGTGGCGTCTGGCAGGTTCCAGTAGCCCACCATGTTCGAGGCCGAACGCGTCGCGATCTCGCCGACTTCGCCGGTCGGCAACGGTCGGCCGTCGGGATCGAGGATGGCGATCTCGATGCCGGGCAGCGCCTTGCCGGCGGAGCGCATGCAGTCGCGGCCCTCGACATGATCCTCCGGCGCCAGCACCACGATGGTGCCTGTGGTCTCGGTCATGCCGTACATCTGCACGAAGCCGCAGCCGAACACGGCGATGCATTCCTTCAACAGCGCGGCGGGAATCGGCGATGCGCCATACATGATGTATTTGAGCTGTGAGAAATCCATCTCCCGCGCGCGTGGCTGCCGTACGATGAACTGCATCGCCGCCGGCACCAGGAACAGTTTGCTGATTCCATAGTCGCGGAAGAAATCGAGCACCTTGTTCGGATCGAATTCGCGCGCGATCACGCTCTTGGCACCGTGATACAGGCCGAACACCGCCCA
>SDZE01000488.1 GCA_004173095.1 Bradyrhizobiaceae bacterium | reverse complement strand
GCGGAAGCGGCGGAAGACCTGGTGAAAGAGGCGATGCAATCACCGGAGGGGTAGAGCGCAACCGTCCATTCCGCGCTTCGCAGATGACGGGTTTCGCTGACGCGCGACCCATCCTAAAAGAGCACATGCTCACTGAGTCGATCCCCGTCGAAACCAGTTCCGTCACCGTCGCCGGCGTCACGCTAGCGGCCGACCTGTCGGGCGCATTGTACTGGGAACAGGAGCGGCTGCTGGTCGTCTCCGACCTGCATCTCGAAAAGGGATCGAGCTACGCCATGCGCGGCGTGTTGCTGCCGCCCTACGACACCATCGCCACCCTCGGTCGTCTCGGCACCGTGATCGCGCGGCACGATCCGCGCACGGTGATCGCCCTCGGCGATAGTTTCCACGACCGCGACGCCCATCAACGCCTGTCACCCGCCAATCGCGATGTCCTCGGTGCACTGCAATCCCGGCGTGACTGGATCTGGATTTCCGGCAATCACGACCCCGAACTGCCCTCCGATCTCGGCGGCACCGTCGCCCAGGAAGCCGCCATCGGCGCCATCACCTTCCGCCACGAGCCGACCGGTGCAACCGGCGAGATCGCCGGTCATCTGCATCCAAAGGCGCGTGTCAGCGCGCGCGGGCGCGCCGTGGAGCGACGTTGCTTTGCCACCGATGGGCATCGCGCGGTCATGCCGTCCTTCGGCGCCTATACCGGAGGGCTGAATATCCGCGACGCGGCGTTCGCCCGGATCTTTCGCACCCTTGGCTTCGTCGCCCATGTCCTCGGCGACCACCGCATGCATGCCATCGCGGCCTCGCGCTGCAGCTGAGGAAACCCCTTGCTAGTTACGCCCCGGCCCCGTTAGCTGGTCGTGGCGATCAAGAGCAGGCAGCGGGCTATGTCGGACAAGTTAAGACCCGCGCCTAACGATCAGGACGCGAAGCTCCCCGCCCCCAAGACATTGCTGAAGTCACTCGGCCCTGGACTGATCACGGGGGCGTCGGACGACGATCCGTCGGGTATTGGCACATATAGCCAGGCCGGTGCGCAATTGGGTTACGGCATCGGCTGGACCATGCTGCTCACTTTTCCGATGATGGTCGCGATCCAGGAGATTTCCGCGCGCGTCGGGCGCGTCACCGGCTCCGGCATTTCCGGCAATGTCGGGCGCCATTATCCACCGGCCTTGCTGCACGGAATCGTCACGCTGCTGTTCATCGCCAACACGATCAACATCGCCGCCGACCTCGCTGCCATGGCCGACGCCACCAAACTCCTGATCGGTGGCCCCGCGATGCTCTATGTGATGGGCTTCGGCGTGCTGTCGATCGGAGCGCAGATTTTCTTCGACTATCGCCGCTATGTAGCAGTGCTGAAATGGCTGACCCTGTGTCTGTTCGCCTATGTCGCGGCATTGGCCGTCGTGAAAGTCGATTGGCCTGCGGCCCTGAGCGGCATGTTGCTGCCGCGGATCACATGGAGCAGCGATTATCTGACGACCGTAGTGGCGATTCTGGGCACCACCATCTCGCCGTACCTGTTCTTCTGGCAGGCGTCGCAAGAGGCCGAGGATGAACGCATCGACCCCGACAAGTCGCCGCTGATCGAAAAGCCGCTGGGTGCCGCGATGGAATTTTCGCGTATTCGCGCCGATACGATCATCGGCATGGCGTTTTCCAATCTGATCGCGCTGTCGATCATCATCACGGTCGCGGCAACGCTGAATGTTGCCGGCAAGACCGACATCCAGACATCCGCACAGGCAGCGGAAGCGCTGAAGCCGATCGCTGGTGCCTTCGCCGGGATCATCTTTGCGCTCGGAATCGTCGGGACCGGCCTGCTGGCGATTCCCGTTCTGGCGGGCTCCACCGCTTACGCGGTTGGAGAGAGCCAACGCTGGCTGGTCGGCCTCGATCGCAAACCACGCGAAGCCGCGGCGTTCTACAGCGTGCTGGCGCTGTCGGCGACGATCGGCATCGCGCTGAATTTCACAGCGATCGACCCGATCGAGGCACTATATTGGAGCGCCGTCATCAATGGCGTGCTGGCCGTGCCGGTCATGATCCTGCTGATGGCGATGTCACGCCGCACTGACGTGATGGGCGATTTCAGGATTTCCGGATGGTTGTTCTGGCTCGGCTGGCTCGCGACGGCAGTGATGACGTTCGCCGTCGTGGCGATGCTCGTCGGAATGATCTTCTAATCGCGTCGAAACACGATCGATGCCGCCCAGCCCGACAGCAGCGCCATGATCGCCGTTACCATGCCGTAGATCGCGCCGTGATTGCGCGCGGCATTGGCGACGAATTGCTCGAATCCTATTTTGACGATTTCGAATGCGGTCTCAGCTCTGGTAATCAGCGCACCGTCGGCGAACAGCTCGATCTCCACATCATAGGTTCCGATCGGCACTTCGGCCGGCAGCGGAATCGTGGCGCGAAACAGCGTCGGTGTGAGAAAGGTCACCGCCGAGGTTTCTTCGCGATACAGGCCATGATCCTTGCGCAGCCGCACAAAAGCGCTGCGGAACGGATCGGTGGAGACGACGTCCGCAAAATCGGTGCCGACACGCTGGGTCAGCAGCACATTGTTGATGCCGAGTTGCTGTCGACGTTGCACATCTGCCGGCGCGATGGCGTCGATGGGCCGATTGGAAAACACTGCCAGATAAGATGGCACCTGCAGGAATTCACGCGATTCGGTGTTGATCCAGATGCCGAACCGGCGCTGCTTGCGCCAGGTGACAAGATCGGTGCGTGGTCCGGAGACCGTGACGACGAGATTGTAGTTGGCGCGCGCCGGCGGGGTCTTGTCGTCCTTCTCCACGGAACCGAACAGCACCAGTTCCTCGCCGACGTAGTTTGGCGTCACGGTGACCCGGTGGTTCGAGACCGAAACGATCAGCCGCTCCGCCTGCGCCGGGATCACCGCGCCAAGCGTCAATGCGAGGATCGCCATCAGCCAGGCCCACATCATGACCCACCGCCGCCGGTGAGATCACGGATGGTGAACAGATCGTCCGGCTGGATCACGAGTTGCGCGGCAAACCGCATGCCGACGGCCAGAATCAGCAGACCAAGCAGCAGGCGCAGATGCTCGCCGCGGATCTTCTGGCCGGCACGGGCGCCGAACTGCGCGCCGGTGACGCCGCCCACCATCAGGATCAGCGCCAGCACGGCATCGACGAGATGATTGGTCATCGCGTGAAGCATGGTTGCGATCACCATGGTGACGAGCGTCAAGACCATCGAGGTTCCGAGCACCGTCGCGGTGGGCACGCGCAGCCAGTAGATCAGGATCGGAATCAGGATGAAGCTGCCGCCAATGCCCATCACGGCGCCGATAAAGCCGATCAGCAGCCCGACGGCGACGACGGGAATGACCGACAGATAGATTTTCGAGCGCTTGAAGCGCATCTTCAGCGGCAGGCCATGGACCCAATTATGGCTGCCGGGCCGGCGGAAGGTCACGGGGGTGCCACGCCGCAGCCGGATCAGAGCCCGCAACCCTTCCCAGAACATGGCGCCACCGACGCCGGTGAGCAGGATCACGTAGGACAGCGCGATGGTGAGATCGAGCTGGCCGAGATTGCGCAGCACCGTGAAGACCCAGACGCCCAGTGCCGTGCCGACGATACCGCCCGACAGCAGCACCCCTGCGAGCGCCGGATCGATGGCGCGGCGGCGCCAGTAGGACAGCGCGCCCGAAAAAGAGGACGCAGCAATGTGGCTGGCCACCGATGCCACTGAAACGGCCGGGGAGATGCCGACGAAGATCAGCAGCGGCGTCATCAGGAAGCCGCCCCCGACGCCGAACAGGCCCGAGACGAACCCGACCGCTGCGCCCATCGCCAGGATGAGCAACACGTTGATCGGAAGATCGGCGATCGGAAGATAGAGTTGCACGCGCGTTCGCTTCGAGATGGGCCGCGATGGTGCAAACCATCACGGCATTATTCTTGAGGCGGCGCGGATGGGAGCCGCAGTTCCTCTTAGACGATATCGGCAGCCGATGGGATCAAAGATTCCGGCAGATGCCGACTTTTCGCCTCGTCGGGCTCGGCATTCGCTCGCGTGGTAAATGGCTTGGTGCTTTAGGCGTTGGTGCGCCGCCCGGATTCAACTTCGCTGCATGGCATCGGTCACCAGGTTCATGGACTGCGCCTCGGCGCTGCCGAGCCAGCGGATCTTGTCGGTGGCCGACATCGCCTCCACGACCGACGAAGAGACGCCCATTTTGGTCATGTAGCTCAGCACGAAGCCCATCGTCCGCTGCGCGGAAGCGACAGGATCGTCCCCTGCCCTCGGCGAGGTGAAGCGATGCACGCCGAGCCGCGACCCGTCGATCCCGAGCCGGATCTTGCCGCCGGCGTAGGCGGTCACGCACGCGCTGGCGCAGAAAGACGGCTTGATGCGGCCATTGCCGTCCGCTGTGCCGACAGCCGTGGAGAGGCCGCGGGTACGGATCACCTCGCCCATGATCATGGACTGGCTGAGATTGCCACCGGGCGACGACAGCAGCACGATATCGCCAGGTTGCAGTTTGGCCTCGTCGAGCTGCGTGCGAAACCAGGTTGCGCTGGCAGCACCGATCTTGCCCGAAACCGCCAGCACCTTGCGGCCGCCACCGAACAGGCGGGGATCCGGATTGTCGATCGTTTCGGCGCTCAGGCTCGGCGCAACGTAAAGATCTTTCCAATAAGACCATGCCTCCGGCGTGGAGAGGTCCTTATAGGCGCGAATGCCGATGCCGCCGAACAACAGCACCGCAAAGGCAATAGTGGTGAGGCTCGGCCGCCAGCGACGCAGCGGCTCGGGGTCTGGCGGTGTTGGTGTCGTCGGGCGCGGCGGCGCCGCTGGCGGCGTGCTCCAGGGGCCGGTCGATGGCACGGATTGTCGCGGCTCTCGCCCGTCATTATGCAAAGACAAATCGATTTCCTCACGCTTCGGCGGACCTGATGCATTGTTTGCATCAGGAATGGTCCCGCCTGGCACGCGACCGCGTACCAAGTCTGATGAAGCTTTGTTGAGGAAATAAGACCGCGGGTTCGAACACGCGGTCAGTCAAATACGCATAGCCGCATCCCGATCGGAATGCAGCCATGCAGGGTCGGTCAGCGTGCGGCGCGCTTGCTGTGCGCAGGTTTGGCGGCCTGCGGAGCGGCAGTATCCCAGCCGCCGGCTGGTGCAGGCACGTTGACCGCATCTTCGGGCTGGCCTTCCGGCACGAAGGTCTGGATCGCGAGTTTCGCCGCAGCGAGCGATTGCGGATCGAGCCGCTTGGCGACATCGTCACGCTTCTTGCCGGCATCGACATCGCCCTGCGCTGCGGCCAGGCTGAACCACTTGAAGCTCTCGGCTAGATTCTGATCGACACCGATGCCGCGGGCATACAGGATTCCGAGATTGAACTGGCTGTCGGCGACGCCGCGATCGGCCGCCTTGCGGAACCAGAGCGATGCGCTCTTGTAGTTGGCGCCGCGGGTGCCGCCATCGGCATCGAGCACGGCGAGATTGTGCATCGCCTTGGCGTTGCCGCGCTCGGCTGCCTGCATGTAGTAGCGCCGCGCGACTTCCCAATCCTTCTTCAGGCCGAGGCCTTTTTCGTGCAGCGTACCCAGGCGGAACATGCCCGGCACGACGCCGGCCTGCGCCGCGCGGTCATACCATTTTGCAGCTTCGTCATAGCTCTGCGGCACTCCGCGGCCTTCAGCATAACGCACACCGATTTCGTACGCAGCGGTGGCGTCGCCCTTCAGCGCGGCATTGCGCAGCGCTGCGCCGCCGATGGCATCAGGCAGTTTCTCGCCGGCGGGAATTGTGACCGTCCCGAGCTTCTGTCCACTGGGAGGAAGTAACGGCGGCGCGGCGACCGGGTTCGGTTGCGGCGCGCCGATGCTGCCGGTCACGTCGGGCGAGATGTAGGGGACGGGTGCCGCCTGCGGCACCGGTGCCGATTGCTGGACGGGAGCTGCATCAGGCGCCGGCTGCGGCGCAATCAGCGACGGCTTGCCGATCGACGGCGCCGCGCTCGGCGCGCCGATGGACGCGGCCGACGATGGTGCCGGAACGTCGCTGGCGTTTGGCGGATCGAGATAGAGCGGTGTCGAATGGCTGTTGGCGGCCATCGGCGGCGTGGAGCCGCCGTCGTCCAGCAACGTCATCGCCATCTTGAACGAGCCGAGCACAATCACCACCACGCTCGCGCCGACGAGCAGCGAGCGGATCTTGGAACTGAATGTCGACGAGCCCTTGTCGCCCTCGCCCTGCTGCGCTGCCTTAGCGGGTTTCGCAGCTTTCGGCTTGTCGCCCGTCGCGGCTGCGGCCTGGGCGGCGCGACGTGCGGCGGCAATGAAGCTGGATGCGCTGGCCGGCTCGGGCGCAGCGCCGACGATATCGCTGATGGCATCTTCCGACGCGGCAATCCGCTCCGACGGCGAGGCGCCGCGGCCCTGCGGGCGCGTGCCCGGCTCGAGCGGATGATCCGGCGGCAATTGCGAATCGCCCATCGGGCGTGGTGCCGCACGCTCCACCGTCACCGCGGGAGCCGCGGGCTTTGCTGCAGCATTGATCGGCGCAGGATTGCCGGGTGCTGACATTGGCGCAGACTTGGGCGCCGGCTTCGGATCGAGAATATCGCTGATCGCCTTCGGCACCTGAAAAGCAGGCGCCGGCTCGCTGGAGATGGCGGTCGCTGCGAATTCGCGCGGCGCGGCATCGAAATGCGCCTGTGGCGGACGCACTTCGATCTGTGAGGGCGCAGCTGCCTGCGGCTTCACCGGGTTGGGCATTTGCGGGCGCGGTGGTGCGTCCATCGCCGGCTGCATCGGGGCCGGTTGCATCGGAGCGTGAGCCATGGGTGCTGCGACCGGCGCAGGCTGCGGAGCCGGACGCGCGCTGGCCGTGCGCAGATCGCCTTCGATCTTGGCGAGACGATCGACGACGTGACCGAGGGTCGAATGCACGACCTCCAGCGAATCCTGCATGTGCCGATCGGTTTCCGACTGGCTGAAGCGCATGTCGGACATGTCGCGCTTGAAGGAATCGATGATGCCGGCATCGGCCCGGCTCTCGTTCAGCGCGGCGGCAAACATGGTCTGCTGGCGTTCGAGATGGCGCAGAATGTCCTGCAGGCCGTCCTCGACACGGCCGAAGTTCGCGCGCGGATCGCTGACAGTTTCCATCCGTTCGAGCAGATAGGAGACACGCTGTTCGAGATGCGTGAAGGCCGACGACGGATCGTTGCCGACCGGCATGTGATCGAGCCGCTGCGCCAGCGCGGCCAGCGCGCTTTCCAGATGATCGGAATTCGCGGCCGGTGGACGATCGCGATTCTCCAGCGACGCGGTCAGCGTGACGATGCGCTGTTCGAGCGCCGCAAACATGCTGGTGTCGCTGTTCTGCGCGAGTTGATCGACCTTGGACGACAGCGCCCGCAGATCATCGCTGAGGCGACCGACCGCCTCGTTGGTGGCGACATTGGACACGATGGAGCGCAAGGCGCCGAGTGCACCTTCGAGCTGCTCCAGCGTGCCGGGATTGTCGCTCGAGCGTACGATCTGGTCGATCTTGCTGCCGAGATTGCGGATCGCTTCATCGAAGCCGGCGAGTTGCTCGGCCGGCGTCAGCGTCTTCAGCGTCTTGTGAATATCGCCCAGCGCGGCTTCAAGATTGGAAAGCACGTCGGCATCGATGCCGTTCGAACGCGTGGCGTCGATCCGCTGTGACAGTGCGCGGATTTCGCCCTCGATCGATTCGATGGCGCGGCGCGGCAGCGCGTCGGTCACCGCATTGCGGATCTCGGCGAGTTCGCTGCGAAACCCCGTAATCGACTGCTCGATGCTTGCATTCGGTCGTTGCAGCGCGTCGATCTTGCTGGTGATCTGCGACAACTGACGCTCCAGCCCCGACATATCAGGCATCGGAGGTGGCGGCGTCACATGCGGTGTGATCGGTGGCGCATAGCGTGGCGCCATCCGCGGCGGGCCGTCGAGCTCACCCTGGCGGGCTGCGATCTCAGCGATGGCGAAATCGAGCGAGAACGGATCGGTCTTCGGCGCCTCGCGGTAGACGTGCTTGGCGGCGCGCTCGACCATGTCGACATTCGGGCGCGGCTCATCGCGGTCGTATGACGGCGGCGAACGTCTCGGCTGTTCGCTGATCTGCGACAGCCGCGCATCGAGGCGGGAGATGGCCTCGTTGAGCTGGCGCGCGACGCCGGGCTCATCGTTGCTGCGTTGGTTCGGGCGCGAGAATTCTTCGATCTGGCGTGCAATCGCATCCAGCCGCTGGTGAATATCGGCGACTTCAGCCACCTCGCGCTGCGGCATGGATGCCGGCTGCGACTTCATCGCATGCGAAGATCGGCCGGGCCGCGCCTGATAGCGCGGTGGCTGCGGAGGTGCGGCAGGCGGCGCGTGATCGGCATAGCCATGCATCGCGGGCGCGACGGGAGATTCGCCGATGGTCGAGTTCAGCCAATCCGTCAGGGACATACCGGCGCGGCGCGCGGCGACCTCGGCCCGCTCGCGAACCGACGGGTCCATCCCCTCAACACTCCACGATACGCGCGAATTCATGCTTTGGTCCGGTTACGAGCCTGACGCCAACTAGCGCCTGCAGCTTCCGCCGTTCGTCCCGAAATCAAGAAATCTCAGCGGGATCGCGGTGGTCTGCCTCACTCCGGACTTTTCAGGGTTAGGGTAAATAACGGGTTAAGGTTGCCCGCATCCGTGCCTTAAATGTTAACCCGACGATACACTTGCGCGGATTTCACGGCTTCATCGCAGGTTGAACCGATGATGCGTCAGGGCGCGAGCCGCCCCATCAACGCGCAAACAGGGCGCTGAGATCGTCGATGTCGCGCTCGGTGATCGAGTCATGACGCGGATCCATCACGGCCGACTGACCAATATAGGCCCAGTACAGAAACTCCGCCCGCGACAGGGCACGTCGGCTTTCCACCCCCGCCTCGCTCAGCACCTTTGCCATATAGGCGATACGCCGCGCATCGACCGACGCCACCATTGTGGCGACGGCGGCGTCGGTGGAGGCCATCGCCCGAATCGAGCGATCGAGACTGCGATCCTCATTGAAGGCCAGCTTCATCAGATGCGTCAGGCGCGCCGCGCCCGTTGTAGAGGCGTCGGTCTGCTCCAGCACCTGGTCGGTGGTGCGCTCCTGCCAACGTGCCAAAAGCTGCAGGCGAAATTCGCCGATGTCCTTGAAGTGCCAGTAGAAACTGCCACGCGAGACGCCCAACCCTGCCGCCAGTTCACCGACCTTGAGCGCCGCTGCTCCCTGTCGCGCCAATATGCGGAGGCCGTGGTCGAGCCACGCGGTGCGCGTCAGTCGGTCCTTGGTTACCTGCTCTTCCATGCCTGAACCATACACAAGTGTATTGACTAAATCCATCCGCCGGGGCAAGTTTCCATGCAAGGGTGTATGGAAACGCGGAGACCGCCGATGGCAATGCAAGGCATTGAAATGCCGGGCCTCGACACGTGGTACGGCTTCATGAAGTCGCACGACCATTCGGCGCTGCGCGATCTGCTGCATCCCGACGCCGTCTTTGAAAGCCCGGTGGTGCATGCACCACAGCGCGGCCGGGACATCGTGTTCAAATATCTCGCTGCCGCCGAACAGGTGCTGGGCGGGCCTGGATTCACCTATATCGGCGAATGGCGCAACGACACCTCGGCCGTGCTCGAATTCGAGAATGAGATCGAGGGCATCCGGATCAACGGCATCGACATGATCACCTTCGATGCCGAGGGGCGCATCACGCATTTCAAGGTGATGGTACGGCCGCTGAAAGCCATCAATCTCTTGCATCGCCTCATGGGTGAAATGCTGGCGCGGCAATAAGCGACCGCAGATTCGAGCCACGTCCGATCGGCGATGCTGTAGACTGATGACAGGTCGCCCTAACTGATAACGCATTCCAATCCGGGAGGAATCCATGCCCAGTTACAAAGCGCCGCTCGAAGACGTCGGCTTTCTGCTCAACGACGTGTTTCATTTCGACCGCTACAACAATCTCGCCGGCTTTGCCGACGCCTCCGCCGATGTGCGCGAGGCGATCCTCGGCGAAGCGGCCAAGCTCAGCGAGAATGTGCTGCAGCCGTTGAACCGCACCGGCGATCTCGAAGGCTGCACGCGCCACGCCGATGGCAGCGTGACCACACCGAAAGGCTTCAAGGACGCCTATAAGCAGGTCACTGAAGGCGGCTGGCTCGGTCTGTCGGCGCCCGTCGAATATGGCGGCCAGGGGCTGCCGGTGACGCTGTCGCAGACGGTGTCGGAATTCCAGTGCTCCGCCAATATGGCGTTCTCGATGTATGGCGGCCTCACCATGGGCGCCACCGCGGCGCTCGTCGTGCACGGCAAGCCCGAACAGAAGAGCATCTTCCTGCCCAAGATGGTGTCCGGCGAATGGACCGGCACCATGAACCTGACCGAGCCACATTGCGGCACGGACCTCGGCCTGCTCCGCACCAAGGCCGTCAAGCAGGACGACGGCAGCTACAAGATCTCCGGCACCAAGATATTCATCTCGTCGGGCGAGCATGATCTCGCCGACAACATCATCCATCTGGTGCTGGCCCGCATCGAAGGCGCACCGGCCGGCATCAAGGGCGTGTCGCTATTCGTGGTGCCGAAGGTGCTTGTGAATGCCGACGGCTCGCTCGGCGACCGCAACGGCGTCGTCTGCGGCTCGCTAGAGCACAAGATGGGCATCCACGGCAATTCGACCTGTGTGATGAACTACGACAACGCCACCGGCTGGCTGATCGGTGAAGAGAACAAGGGCATGCAGGGCATGTTCGTGATGATGAACGAGGCCCGGCTCGGCGTCGCCGTGCAGGGCCTCG
>SDZE01000319.1 GCA_004173095.1 Bradyrhizobiaceae bacterium | reverse complement strand
TTGTGGTTTAGCCATGGCTGGCCTCGGCTTTCAGGAGATCGTGGATGGCATTGCGTTTCCAGCTGGTCGCGCCGTCATTGATCTGCATGTCGAACGACAGCGCGAACCGGCCGGTGGCGAACAGCGGCGCCAGATGATGGGACACCGCCTGGAAGATGGCTTCGCCGGCGCTCTGACGGGTCACGAGATCGCGGCCTTCGCCGATCCGCAGCAGGATATCGATAAAGCTCAGCCCGGCGCGGCCGTCGGCGATGGCGTAATGTTCGCAGCGGATGGCGCGGACGCGGATGCCGCCGAGCGGAAACATACCGGTCTGCACGGCGGCGTTGCGGACCACTTCGCATAGCGCGCCGATATCGACGGCGTCGTCGAGATTGGCCGAATATTCGATGCTGAAATGCGGCATGTCCTCATCCGGTGGCGCTGTTTGGTCGTGCGGCTTCCGGCGATGTAATTAACATGTTAAATGGTTGCGATCAAACCGTGCGGCGATGTTTCGATTGTGCGCCGCACACGGACAGACCGGGGCCATCTCGCCATGACGTCATCACCGCGCCGCGCCGCCATTCCGATGCGCGACTTTTCGCAGTCGCTGCCGATGGCGCTGTTGCGCACGCGGGAATCGGTGATGCGGCATTTCCGGTCGTCGCTGCGGGCGCATGATCTCACCGAGCAGCAGTGGCGCATTCTGCGGGCGCTGGCGGCGGCGGGCGAGATCGAGGTCACCGAGCTGGCGCGCGTCGCCTTCCTGCTCGGCCCCAGCCTGTCGCGGATCCTGCGCGACCTCGAAGCCCGCCGCCTGATCGCGCGGCGTCTGCAGTCCTCCGATTTGCGCCGCAGCATCGTGTCGATCACCGCGCGCGGCGTAAAACTGATCGGGCAGGTGGCGCCGGAGTCGGAGGCGATCTATGCCGAGATCACGCAGCGGTTCGGCGCGTGCAAGCTGGCGGAGTTGCAGGCCATGCTGCAGGCGCTCGAGGACTGCATGCAGGCGATGCCGGCGACCGACGATCGCTAGCGCCGTCCGTCCGTCTTTTGCATCTGTCGGCCACGGCTACGGTGTCCGGTCACCACGCAGGCAACCACTGATGGTTGCATGTTAATTCATCGTACAAATTCGGCGACGCTGTAGACACGCGCGCGATTTTTCGCTCAACTCCGCCCGTCACAAGAAGGCTGGCGCCAAGTCCGGCCTCTTAGGGAGAGAACGATGACGCTCACGAGACGTGGATTCACGGCCGGAGTCGCGGCCGGCCTTGCAGCCCCCTACATCATCGGCAGCGCACGCGCCCAAGGAACTGGAGCCGGCGGCACCATCAAGATCGGCATGTGCGCGCCGATCACCGGCCCCGCAGCCGAAGCCGGCAAATATGCCACCGGCGGCGCCAAGCTTGCGGTCGAGGCCATCAACAAGGCCGGCGGTGTGCTCGGCAAGCAGCTCGAACTCATCATCGAGGACGACCAGACCACCAATCCCGGTATCGTGCTGGCGTTCTCCAAGCTCGCCGCGCAATCCGATATCGTCGGCTTCCTCGGCTCGATCCGCTCCACCCAGGTGCATGCGATGGCGCCGGACGTGATGAAGCTCGGCAAGCCGGTGATGTTCGGCGGCACCGATCCGAATCTCACCAAGCTCGGCAATCCCTGGCTGTTCCGCTTCCGCCCCAATGACAGCTATTCCGGCCGCGTCATCGCCGATTACGGCGTCAAGACGCTCGGCAAGAAGAAGTGGGCGGTGCTGCATTCCACCGACGCGTTCGGCACCGCCGGCGGCAAGGCGCTGACCGAGGCGCTCGGCAAGCTCGATGCGACGATCGCTATCGATCAGGGCTATGCCAATCAGAGCCAGGATTTCACCCCCGTCGTGCTGGCGATCAAGCAGTCCGGCGCGGACATTCTCGGCTCCTACTTCACCTTCGAGAACGATCTCGGCATCTTCGCACGGCAGCTGCGTCAGCTCGGCGTCAACATTCCGTGGGTCGGCTCGCCGTCGATCGTCAATGTCACCGCGCTGAAGCTCGCCGGTCCCGCACTGTACGGCACCTATGGCGTGGCTGATTATGCCGAGGAGTCCACCGAGGGTGCCAAGGCGTTCGGCAAGGCCTATCGCGAGGCCTACAAGGTTGCGCCGGACAATCAGAGCTCATGGCCGTTTGATGCCGTCAACGTGCTGGCGCTGGCGATCAAGAATGCCGGCTCCACCGACCCGCAGAAGATCCGCGAGGCCATTGTCGCCATCAAGAAATATCCGGGCGCCGAGGGCGAGTACAATTTCGACAAGAACGGCGACGGGTTGCACGGCTACAACATCGTCAAGAACGACAAGGGCAACATCGTGTTCGACAAGCATATCGAGTTCGATGATTGATTTTGGTGACTGACAAACACTGTCATTCC
>SDZE01000147.1 GCA_004173095.1 Bradyrhizobiaceae bacterium | reverse complement strand
GTCATCTTATGCGCTTTCTGTCGTGGTCGCAGCTGCCTGCATCAGTTCAGGCGGCAGCACGCGATGGATATGAGATGCAATCGCATCGTCTTTCAGTCCGATCCCGCGAAGGATGAATTCGGTGAGTTGCAGATCAAGGCTCTCTGGCTTGCCGTAGGACAGCGACGGCACGGTGGGCATCAGCGACAGTGATGTGGTCATCGCCGCGTGATGCGCGAACCAGAACAGATTCATCGGCGCCTGCGAGGATGCACGCGCATCGCCTGATTGCACCGCCTGCGCGTAGGCCGCGACGAAGGCCGAGCCGATGATGCCGGCGATCTTCTCGTGCATCAGGCGCGCGAATTCGCCGTCGTTGAGATAGCTGATGGTGACGAGGCGCAGCCGCTGCGCTTCCTCGTCGTCGTCCGGCTCCTGCGCGATCTCGAGAAAGTGCCGCACCATCTCGCGGATCAGGATCACCAATGTCCCGGTCGATGCCGGCAGATCGAGCAGCTGGTTGAGCGCCGGATCGGCCTTGCATTCCTCCGCCAGGATCTCGGCATACAGCGCCGACTTGGTAGGGAAATGCTTGAACAGCAGCCCTTCCGAAATCGACGCCGCCGCGGCCACGCTTTTGGTCGTGGTACCGGCAAAGCCGTTCTGCGCAAAACAGCGCTTCGCGGCTGACAGGATCAGTTCGCGTCGGAGATCATGAGTCATGCGGAGACTAGTCATAATGGCGTGAGTAAGCGCTCACCATTGTTCCTGTCAATGAATTGGTGCGACGCCACAAGGGATTTACCGGGGGTGGTATCTGAAGGACACAGTGCAGTAATCTCGCGGCGCCGAAGCGTCCGAGGGGTGAGCAGTTTCCCCTCAAACATGAGGGGAGGCGGTGCGCCACAAGGCGCATGGGGTGGATGGGACGCGATCGTCTTCTGCCGGATCGCCGGCGAAAGCTGATCGCGCAACGCCTTGCAGCGCACCACCGCGACGTCTTTTTGGCCGAAGGACCGTTCTTCCGGGTACTGGGCACTCCCCACAGGAGAGTCATCCAGCAGGTTTCCCTGCCTTCACCCGCACCGCGTCCAGCCGCGCACTAGCGGCAGAGCCCCGTAATGGGCCCGGACGGTGGCCTCCGACCACCCGAGTGTGAGGGCTACGTCTTCCCTCACCCGCAGGCGCCGCACTTCATCCCGCTTCAAGACGCCTCAAGAAGCGCCCCTCACGAACGAAGCAAAGCGGAGGATATTCCTGACAAAGATCTTGTCAAGAAAAATCGGGAACTACAATCGTTGCAACCTGAGAGCGTATTCGGGCGTGTGAGGATGCAATGTCGATGTCGGACGATCGCGGCAGCTACCATGTTTACACGCGCGCGTTCGACCGCGTTGTCACTGCGGATCAACTCGACCGCGTGCTCGGACAGCTTACCGCTGAAAAGACATCGGCCTTGGAGAAAGCCTGGGACATTTTCGAAACAGGCCTGATGGACTGGAAGATGCGCGTCCAGCTCGATGCGCTGGCAGCATCCGAGCGATTGCGGCGCGTAACGACCGACGATGAACGCGCCGACACGGTGATCGCCCTGCTGCTGGATCAGTCGGGCTCCATGCGCGGCCAGTTGATGTTGCTGGCGGCCGCGGCCACCGACATAGCGCAGGATTTTCTGGCTCATCTCGGTTGCCGGGTCGAGATCCTCGGCTTCACGACCGTCTCATGGCGAGGCGGATACCCAAGACAATTCTGGAGGTGGTGGTTCCGCCCGAAGGCGCCGGGGAGACTGTGCGAATTACTGCACATCATCTATCGATCGGCCGATGAAGACCGCGCATCGCGTCTCGGATGGAAACTCAGACCGATGTTGCGCCCCGATCTGCCGAAAGAGAATATCGATGGCGAGGCTTTGATGTGGGCATCGGAGCGGCTCACGCTTCGCCCGGAGAAGCGCAAGATCATCGTCGTGATCTCCGATGGAGCGCCGGTCGATGATTCAACGCTGGACGCAAACGGACCGGATATCCTGATCGACCATCTGCGCGAGGTAATCGCCGACATCGATGCCAAGGGAGACATCGAGTTGCTTGCCCTCGGCATCGGTTTTGACGTGGCTCGCTTTTATGCGGCTTCGACAACGATCAAGACCGCCGAAGATTTGGGGGCGGGCCTGCTCAAACTATTAGAGCATGCGCTGTCAACGCGACCCGGCAAGCAGATCTGTCAAACGTAGCCAGCACGTGCGCCGCGCGATGCAAGCGCGGCCAGCAGTGTCCCCTCTCCCGCTTGCGGGGGAGGGAGAAGAGGAGCCTGCCCTATACCGTCGACTTGCGCCGGGCACTGTCGACTTGTGCCGCGCGATGCAAGCGCGGCCAGTCGTGTTCCCTCTCCCGCTTGCGGGGGAGGGTCAGGGTGGGGG
>SDZE01000084.1 GCA_004173095.1 Bradyrhizobiaceae bacterium | reverse complement strand
ACCGTCACCGTGCCGTAAGGCAGTTCCTTGGCGACCGCATCCGTATCGACATCGTCCGGATACGGCACCGCGACCGTCACATCGACGATCATGTCATGCGGTGTCTTGCCGACCATACGGAAGAAGCCGACGCTGGAATGCCGGATCGCATCCGACACAGCACGTTTGGCGGCCTTGGTGACATCGCGGCCGTGGACGTCGACCCCCATGCCCATCTCGGTGAAGCAACGTATCTTGGTCATCTCGGTCCTTTCTCTTGCGAACGCCATTATGACCCGCGCCGGTGCCGGTCGCTATCCGGCAGAGGCGTCGCGGGACTGTCGCAACACGGCGCCATGATGATCAATCTGCCGGTATATTCTTCCGCACGGTAATCTGCTAACACGCCAATTCACCCTTGTGCAGCCTCCCGGAGACCATTCATGCCTTTCGTGACAACCAAAGACGGCGTCGAAATCTTTTTCAAGGATTGGGGTCCGAAGGACGCCCAGCCGATCGTGTTTCACCACGGCTGGCCGCTGTCGTCGGACGATTGGGATGTCCAGATGCTGTTCTTCGTGCAGCACGGCTACCGCGTGGTCGCACATGACCGCCGCGGTCACGGCCGCTCGGCGCAAGTGAGCGACGGGCATGACATGGACCACTACGCCGCCGACGCGTTCGCCGTCGTCGAGCATCTTGACCTGAAAAACGCCGTGCATATCGGCCACTCCACTGGCGGCGGTGAAGTCGCGCGCTATGTGGCCAAGCATGGCGAGCCCGCCGGCCGCGTGGCCAAGGCGGTGCTGGTGAGCGCCGTGCCGCCCTTGATGCTGAAGACGGCGAGCAATCCTGAAGGATTGCCGATGGAAGTATTCGACGGCTTCCGCGCCGGCACCGCAGGCAACCGGGCGCAGACGTTCCTCGATGTTGCCAGCGGTCCGTTCTACGGCTTCAACCGCGATGGCGCGACGACCTATCCAGGTGTGATCCAGAATTGGTGGCGGCAGGGCATGATGGGCAGCGCTAAGGCGCATTACGACGGCATCAAGGCGTTTTCGGAAACTGATCAGACCGACGATCTGAAGGCGATCTCCGTGCCAACGCTGGTGATGCACGGCGACGACGACCAGATCGTTCCGATTGCTGATGCGGCTTTGAAATCGATCAAGCTTTTGAAGAATGGCACGCTGAAAGTCTATCCCGGCTATCCGCACGGCATGCTGACGACCCATGCCGAAACCATCAATCCGGATCTGCTTGCCTTCGTGAAGGCGTAAGCTGGACGCATCTGCTCAGGCAGGCATCTACACATCAAGAGCGAGGCGACGTCGTCGCCTTGCTCCATCGACGCCTGAATCAATCAGCGCCTTGGCTATCCGATCAGCGATGAAGCGGTGGCCGATGAAGGGCGATATCAGCGCAGCATCGCTGCGACGGCCTCGAACAGCGACGCGCCGGCTATCGGCCCCAGAAACAACATCGCCACGTTGAAGCCGATGATCCACGCCAGAACCTTGGTCTGACCCGGCGTCAGCTCGGGCCGTTCACGCTTCGGCGCCGGCGGTTCTGGCGGCGACCAGTATTGCGGCAGGTCTACGAACATTACGCGGCCCTCCATCGCTCCGTTACGGCATTCGTCATACTCGCAACGGTGAGGCTAACGCTGAGCACATTCGGCGCGCAAGACGCGCGTGCGCGCCGCTCGACACTAAGGGAGCGAACGGCCCCGCGGTGCGGGTAAGGCATCCGTCGGCACGGCAGGCGCGGTGGTGACCGGTGCCGCTTCGGATGGTTCGTCATCGGTCTCGGCCGGCCCAACAATCGAGGGAACGATGGTCAGTGGCGCGCCGACTGGCGCGACGCCGGTGGTGGATGACGCCGAGACGTCCGCGGCTGGTGCAGTTGCGGCCGGCACAGCCGCTGATGGCGGCGAAGAAGCTGCGGGCGGGATGGCTGCTGGCGGCACGGCTGCGGTCGGTGCAACTGCCGTCGGTGCAGCGACGGGCCGCGCAGCGACGGTTGGCACCGGAGCCGGTGGAACTGAAGTGGGAGCTGCGGGTATGGCAGCCTGTGATGCTGCCGGGGCCGGCGCAACCTGCGGGGCTGCTGGGGGCGTTGCTACCGCGTCAGTGATGGTGGGGTTGCAGATCATCACCGAGGCGGCAGCGGCGGTGAGCGATGCCAGGCTGCGGAGTTCCGGCGCCTGACGTGGGTCTCGCGATACTGCCATGGCTTCGTCGCGCAAACGGATATTGCATTCGCAGCTCGGCACGCCGCCGCTCGGTGTGCAGGCATCGTGACTCATGCAGGCGAGATCAAGAGCATCGATCGGCGGCTTACCCGGGATATTTCCGGAGCCGCAGTAATTGCCGTGAATGAGAGTGGCACCGTTGGTTGCAACAGCTGCATTGCCGGT
>SDZE01000205.1 GCA_004173095.1 Bradyrhizobiaceae bacterium | reverse complement strand
ACGCCATTGGCGGCGAACACTTCGAGCGCCGACACCATCGCCGGTTCGGCCAGCGCATGGGTGTCGATGCCGAGAAACAGCGGGCCGTCGATGCCGGCGCCCTTGCGGTAGTCGCAGATCGCCTGACTGACGGCCAGAATATGATTCTCGTTGAAGGAATTATGCAGTGCCGAGCCGCGGTGGCCGGAGGTGCCGAAGGCGACACGCTGGGTGGCAATGGCGGGATCCGGCTTTCCCGCGAAGTAGGCCGACACGAGCCGCGGCACGTTGACCAGCCGGGAGGGATCGATGGGTTGACCGGCCAGCGGATCGACGTGAGCAGCCATGAATTCTCCTTCGCATGCCAATGTCCCCAGCAACGGCAGACAGCGGCCGGGGGACCGTCTCATGGCATGTTTTGGGAGATAAATCAGCCTTCATCGCGGCAAACCGCGATGAGGCAACACAACTCAGGGCCAGATCTGGGTCCATATCTAGGTCTTGCCCGAGGTCCGGTTCGACGCCCAGGCCAGCGGCACGGCGAAACAGACGAAAACAGCGACGACGGCGCAGGTGACGAGCACGCTCTCGAAGGGCATCGGTCTTCTCCCTGGATCAATGGAAAAGAGCGTGCGTCATCGACCTCCGGCGTGCCTTGCGGTGGATCAACTCGGGCAGCGATCAGGCCGCCGCCAGCGCGTCGAGGCGCTCGATGGAGAGCAGGCGGACGCCGTCGGGCACCACCACCAGCGCCTTCTCCTTGGCGAGCTTGGTCAGCGTCCGGCTGACGGTCTCGATGGTCAGGCCGAGATAATCCGCAATGTCCTGCCGGCTCATGGGCAGCGGCACGTGAACCGACTTATGGCCGATCCGTGCGTAGCGCGTCTGCAGGTTGAGCAGGAAAGCCGCGACCTTCTCGTCGGCGTTGCGGCGACCAAGCAACAGCATCTGGTCCTGCGCGAGGCTAAGTTCGTGGCCGGCAAATTCATGCATGCGACGCAGCAGATGCGGTTTGCCATCGACGAAGGTGAGAAAGGCCGAACGGGAAAAACGGCAGACTCGCGCCTGGCTGACGGCCTCGGCAGCCACGCCGTAGCGGTCCATCATCGCGAGGCCGAGAAAATCGCCGGGCAATGCAAAGCCGACGATCTGGCGGCGGCCATCGGGCAGCGACTTGTAGAGCCGGATCACACCTTCGGTGACATTGAACACGGCGCCGGCCTGAGCGCCCTGATCGAACAGCATGGTCTTGGCAGGATAGTTCTTGATCTGGCTGAGACGGTCGAGTTCTTCCAGCTCATGGAGCTCGAGCGCGGCGCAGACGCTGAACAGGCGGACCTTGCAGTCGTCGCAAGCGCCCCCTCGGGCATGCTTGCATTCCGCCGTATCGCATTTGACGACCGGGACTTCAGCGAAGGGCATGGCGTGTTCCTTGGTCATGTCTAAGCTCGCGAGGGTCATAGCAGCCAAGTCCATTCATTGCTTTATGCCATTTTATGCGTTTTGACATTGATCAATCGACGCCGCCTTGATGCAGATCAATGCCGCAGTGCCCGCTCGCCATACATTTTGTTCCCCATGCGAGAAACGAGCCTTCACGACCAGGAATTTCAGGCCCACCCGATGACCTGGGCGGAGGCGCCTCTGGCCTATCCGCTGGTCTATCTTCACGATGCCAGTATCACGCTCGATGCGTGGCGCGATTTCGTCGGCCGCCGCATGCGGGGAGATGACCCGACGCGTTTGATCATCATCCGCGATCGCATCAACATCGTCCATGCCATGTTCGCCTACCGGGTCGATCTGGACATCAAGGGCCAACGTCAGCTCTGCATCGCGCAGTTGATCGTGGCGCAAATTCCGGGATCGCAGATCGACCGCGCCATCGTCGCCTCGACCGGGCATATTGCAAGCGATCTCGGTTGCGCCAAAATCACCATCGAACAGCCGTTCGAGATGAGCCGACGCTGGCCCGCGCAAACAGGCACGGCCGCCTAGGGCTACCCCCCTTGCATCATCCCTCGATCGCCCACCAGCGCCGCGCTGGCGGCCCGATGGCGCACGCCAAGCGACTGGCCTAGCCGTGCCTGACAGGATAAGGTGGTATACATAATCCACAACGGCGTCGGAATATTTTCAACCGTACCGAGGTCCGCATCAAGCTGCGCGACGAAAAGGACCACCGTTCGATCTTTTCGCGCGACCTGCCCGGCAAGCTCGACGCAACGTCGCCCGATCAGGTCGATCTCAAACGCTACGACTTGGTCGGCCTGGCGATGCAGGAGCCGCAATACACCAACCACACCATCCGGATGCTGATGATCAAGATCGCCGCGGCCAAGCTGCCCTGCCTGTCGATCATGAACATGCCGCCGCTGCCCTATCTGAAGCGGATCCCTGCTCTGAAAGACATGGATCTCGAAGAGGCCTACACCAATGCCGCGGTGTGGGAGCGTTTCGAACCGGGCCTGGTGACGCTGTGCTCGCCGGATCCGCAGGCGTTCCGCCCGCCGGAGGAAGCCGCCAATGTGCTGCATGTCGGCCTGCCCACCAATTTCAAGGCCTCGGCATTTGCCGACGAGGCGCACAACAAGCTGCTGCGCGAGCTCGAAGCGGATATCGATGCGGTGAAGCTCGATGGCCACGACGTGCCGGTGAAGCTGAAAGTGTTCGACTCGCTGTTCGTGCCGCTGGCCAAGTGGTCCATGCTGCTGACCGGCAACTACCGCTGCATCACGCCGGAAGAGCCGCAGGCGATCCGCGACGCCGTGCATGGCGATCTCAAGGTCTCGCAGTCGATCTACGATCATGTCGATGCGATCGCGCGCAAGCTTGGCGCCGACCCCGAAGACCAGGTGCCGTTCGCGAAATATGCCAAGGCGGCGGAAAGCCTGCTGAAGCCGTCATCGGCCGCACGCGCGGTCGCCGCCGGCGCGCC
>SDZE01000207.1 GCA_004173095.1 Bradyrhizobiaceae bacterium | reverse complement strand
TATCTCACCTCGACAGGCTCACGCGCCGCTGCGATGGCTGCCGGCGCCAGGGCTGCCCGGTCGCCGTGGCTGATGTTTCTGCATGCCGGCGCCGTGCTGGACAGCGGCTGGATTGAAGAGACCCACCAGTTCATCCAGCGCGTCGCCGCCAGCGACCGACCGCGCGCCGGCATCTTCCGCTATGCGCGCTCGCCTTATGACGAGACCGGCTTTCGCGACGGGGTGAAACATCTGCTGCGCCAGTTGTCCGGTCCGAAAGCCGATCAGGGCCTGCTGATCGCACGCGACCATTACGAGCGGCTCGGTGGCCATGCCGACGCCAGCCGCGCCGAGGCAAAGCTGCTGCGCCAACTCGGCCGCGCCTCCCGCACCATGCTGCGCAGCCGGATCATGACGGTGGCGTAATCCGCTTCGCCAGCGGCATGAGACAGCAACCAAAACACTTGCCTAAGTCAATGATTTGGTTGACATTGGCAACCATGGTGCAATCAACCGATCCAGTCGCGGCTGTCCGTGCCTTCAATCGCTTCTACACGCAGCATCTTGGCGTGCTGGACCAGCAATTGCTGGAAAGCCCCTATTCGCTCACCGAAGCGCGCGTGCTCTACGAACTCGCCAACAAGGACGGGCAATCAGCCAAGGAGATCGCCATCGGGCTCAAGCTCGACACCGGTTACCTCAGTCGCATCTTGCAGACGTTCGGCGACAAGGGCCTCGTGATGCGAAAGCCATCGCCGACTGACCGGCGGCTACACCAACTCAGCCTGACCGCCAAGGGCCGCCTCGCCTTTGGACGGCTCAATCGCGGTTCGCATGATCAGGTGGCGGCGTTGCTCGATGCGCTTGGCGCCAACGCAACGCGCGTGGTGAGAGCTATGAAGACCATCGAGACATTGATCTGCTGCAACAACGCCTCGCAAGCGACGCTGCGCAGCCCGCGCCCCGGCGACATGGGTTGGGTGGTGCAAAGCCACGGTGCGCTCTATGCGGCAGAATACGGCTATGACGCGTCGTTCGAAGGCCTCGTTGCCGATATCGTCGCCAAGTATCTTGCGGCGTTCGAGCCCTCGCGCGAGCATTGCTGGATTGCGGAGATGGACGGCGCGCCGGTGGGCTCGATCTTTCTGGTCAAGGCATCGGACGATGTCGCCAAAATCAGGCTGCTGATCATCGATCCCGTTGCACGCGGCCAGAACCTTGGCCATCGGCTAACATCGGAGGCCATCGGCTTTGCACGGCAATGCGGCTACCGGAAAATCACGCTGTGGACGCAGAGTAATCTGATTGCCGCGCGCAAGATCTATGAGCGCGCGGGCTTCACCCTCGTTGCCAGCGAACCGCATCGCAGCTTCGGGCAGAATCTGGTGGGTGAGACGTGGGAGTTGATGCTGTAGAACGCGAACCGCGGAGGAGAACAGGCTGGCAAGCTATCCTACGCCGATGCGCCCTTGGCTTTCGGGCGACGCAGATGCTCATCCAGCCGCGGCATGATCTCGACAAAATTGCACGGGCGGGTGCGGTAGTCGAGTTGTGCGTTGAGGATGCCGTCCCAGCCATCGCGGCAGGCGCCCGGCGAGCCCGGTAGACAGAAGATGAAGGTGGCACCCGCGGTGCCCGCCGTCGCACGGCTCTGGATGGTCGAGGCGCCGATCTTGGCGTGGCTCAGCATGTGGAAGGCGATGGAGAAACCATCCATCCGCTTTTCGAACAGCGGCTCGATGGCTTCCGGCGTGACGTCCCGGCCGGTGAAGCCGGTGCCACCCGTGGTGATGATGACATCGATGCCGGGATCGGCGATCCATGATCGCACCACGGTGCGGATCGCCTCGATGTCGTCGGTGACGATCTCGCGCTTCGCCAGTATATGCCCTGCAGACGTCAACCGATCCGCCAGCGTCGCGCCCGATTTGTCATCATCCAGCGCGCGGGTGTCGGAGATCGTCAGTACCGCGATGTTGAGCGGCACGAAGACTTTGGTTTCGTCGAGCGACATTGTTACAGCCGATCCGTGCCAAACGTGTTGCACGCCTGGATCGTGCCCTGCTGATAGCCGACCATGAACCAGCGCTTGCGCTGCGCGGCCGAGCCGTGGGTGAAAGAATCCGGCACCACGCGGCCTTGCGCCTGACGCTGCAGCGTGTCATCGCCGATCGCCGCCGCGGTCTGCAGCGCAGCATCGATATCGCCCTGCTCGAGGAAGCCCGGACGCTTCTTCTCCTCGCGATTGACCCACACACCGGACAGACAGTCCGCCTGCAATTCGACGCGTACCTGAAGGTTGTTGGCCTCCGCCTTGCTGCCGGCGCGCTCCTGCGCCTGCGTCACGCGTGGAATGATGCCGAGCAGATTCTGCACGTGATGGCCGGCTTCATGCGCGATGATATAGGCCGTTGTGAATTTGCA